>JBDLTY010000115.1:0-10394 GCA_039805585.1 Actinomycetota bacterium
TTTTGCCCCCACACTACGGTCACAAGTTCAGTGTCAGATACTGTTTCAAGCGCTTTAAGATCCGCTTCGAGATTTCTGAGAGTGATTACCCGCATGTTCGCTATGACACTCTGAATCAATTCAAGATTCTCGTTTACACTCAATTCCGCATGAAACACCGATGCGCCAGCAAGGGTTGAAACCACTGAATCGGACTGAACAGGGTGTACAGTCTTATCAAAATCTCGCAGACGATCTTGAACTGTCATGACAGTTGGCACATCACGCTCTGCACATATAAGAAGTACTTCATTGTGATTTGATTTCAGCACAGCTCCAAACAAGTCGTCACTTGTCACAACCTTCGCTTGGCGATCAAGCGCAATAACTCCAAGCGTCACCAAGTTCATTACGTTGCCAGTACCTTCAGTAATACACACACAACCAAGCTGCCCTTGGGCGGCTTCAAGTTTTTCGATGCTCACATCCCAAATACTGGCCATTAGTCCAATTTCGCTCAACACAACCGAAGGGAAATCCGAATGTATGTGGACAACTGATACCTTGCCATCTGACGTAATACTCAAACTTGTTCCGAGCCGTCCTATCGCTTGTTCGATTTCCGTTTTTTCAGCGTATTTCATTTTGAACACAATTTCAAATGTTTTGTCCGCTTTACATTCCACACTAGGTACATGTTCCGGTACGTATCCGACGCTAGGACTTTCTGCGTCAATTCCTGTACATACTTGGGCAAGGGCATCTAACAGCACTACTAAACCGCGTCCACCCGCATCAACTACTCCTGCTTTTTGCAGTTGAGGCAAAAGCCCTTGAGTTTCAACAAGAACTTCGCGTGCACGATTGGCAACACGTGTGATTTCAGGTGTAGGGATTTCACTAATAGCGTCCAAGACACTCAAGATTGTTCCTGGCTGCGGGTCGTCGACAGCACTTCGTGCTCTGGTAGCTGCCGCTTTCAAGAGTGTCTGCAGAGAATAGTTTTCTTTTTGTACCGCCTCGAAAGAACCACGCAATGCTTCAGCCAAAATAATTCCACTGTTACCACGAGCCCCCTGCATAGCACCTTCCGCAAGCGCACTCAGCGCATCAACCACATCTGTTGCCTGCCCGTGTCTCTTCAATTCAAAGTGGTACGCGGATTCAAACGTTAGATACAGATTTGTTCCAGTATCCCCATCGGGTACTGGAAAAACATTCAGAGAATTGATTTCATCAATGTGATTCTTGAGAAGAGTTACGCCTCTGTGTGCCCAGAGACGGATGATCTCGGCATCACTTGGCATCAAACGCCTATCGTGCGCGAGTAACTTTTCCTGCTTTGATACAGGCAACACAAGCATTCACGCGCTTTGGTGCTCCACCAACAACTGCTCGGATGCGCTGAATGTTTGGATTCCAACGACGCTTGGTTCGAATGTGAGAATGGGAAATGGAATGACCGAAATTCGGACCCTTTCCACAAACTTCGCAGTTAGCCGCCACGTGGACTCCTTTTACTTGAGTAGGGGCGTAGGTTAGTCCAGAGCGCTCAAAGTGCTCAAATTGAGTCCTAAAAGTGGGTGAATCCGCGAGGTTCCAGTGCTTTGCCATCCAGAAACACGCCTGGACGACCTTCCTTCGTGTGACCAATCGCTCGAAACCCTTCAGGAAGGTCCACCCCTTGATCAAAGGTAGCAAGCAGGCAATGTTCCTCCCCACCGTGCAATATCCAACTCATGACATCCACTGACATCGCCGAAGCGAGAGCTTCAAGGTCTGAATCAGCAATGCAATCACCATCGAGATGGATTTCAACACCACTTGCGGTTGCAATATGTAGTGCATCTGAGACTAGGCCATCGCTAATGTCAATCATCGAACTTGCCACGCCACCTGCACGAATACCAGATGCATACGGAGGTGTTGGCACGCGAAATTTCTGCACATAATTTTGAGGGGTTGTACTTCCATGTTGCAGGCAGGCTAATCCGGCTGCGGAGTGTCCAAGTGTTCCCGCAAGCGCAACAATCTGATCTTTCTTTGCACCCGATCTCAAGACTGGCGATGTTGAAAGTGTTCCAAGGGCGGTAACTGAGATTGTAATTTCATTTGATGTTGACAAATCTCCACCGATAACGCTTGCTCCAAGTTTGTCACATTCTGCTTGCATGCCAACGGCAATCGCTTCGAACCAAGAAGTGCTCGTCTCTATTGGTGCACTTACATTTGCCGTTATTGCAATGGGTGTTGCAGCCATTGCAACAATGTCGGCGAAATTCTGCGCAACAATTCGCATGCCAAGCTCTATTGGAGTTAGCCAGGTATTCTTGAAATGAACATTCTCAACCATCATATCTGTGCAGACTACGATTCTTTGACCACTGACGTCGAGCACAGCAGCATCATCGCCTGGGCCAACAAGCACGTGTTGATTTTTCGAAAACTTTTCAGTTATTCGTTGAATAATGTCGAATTCTTTACCCATGTCGGTTGAGTGCATCACTAATGAGTGTATCGATAAGTGCAGGGTAGGAAACTCCACTTGCCGCAAACATCCGAGGAAACATCGAAATATTCGTAAAGCCGGGGATAGTGTTCAGTTCATTGATAAAAATGGCACCATCTTCAGTAATCAGAAAGTCCACTCGAGCGTATCCTTTTGCTCCAATTGCACGAAACGTCTCAAGTGCTAGTTTCTGGACTTCAGCCACGGTTTTTAGTTCTAGTTCTGCGGGCACAATCAATTCAGTTGAGTCATCAACATACTTTGCTTCGTATGAATAGAAATCAAAGTTGCCTTTGACCTTTATCTCAGATGGCACAGACGCTCGAGCTATTCCGTTTTCGACAAGGACACCACACTCGATTTCACGCGAATGTGTAACAGCCTGCTCGACAAGGACAATCTCATCAATTCCAAAAGCAGTCTTCACTGCTTTCTGTAATTGCTCGAATGTTTCCACTTTTTCTACGCCCAAACTTGATCCTGCCCGTGCTGGTTTGACAAAGAGGGGAAATTGCAACGCCTTGCAAGTAGCAAGACAAGCCTCCGGGTCGTCATTCCAGTCAGTTATTGTGAAACTCACACTTGGCACACTTGGTAAGCCCGAAGCTTTCAAAATCAACTTGAACTGTGATTTATCCATTGCAAGTGCTGATGCAAGTGTCCCCGCACCGACACAGGCAAGCCCAACAAATTCGGCTGCACCCTGAATGGTGCCATCTTCACCAAAGCGTCCATGCAATATTGGAAAGATGGCATCAAGTTCAATAAGTTGGGATTCTCCAGTCAGTGAAACAAGTCCCTTGAAGTTACGATTTAGGGATAGCGTTACAGGTGTTCCCACTGCTTGCACTTCGGGCAGGGATGCATTCGTCAGTGACTCTTTGATGTCATCCTGAAGGAACCATGCACCAGATTTGGTGATACCCACGTTCACTACGTCATACTTTTCTGTATCAATTGCAGCAATGACATTCCGCGCAGAAATACAAGATATCTCATGTTCATTGGAAATGCCACCATAGATAACTGCGATTTGTGGCTTCGTCCTTTGCACTCTCTCAGCCTACCTTTGAAGTGGGTGCCTTAACCTTCTTGTTCGTACTCGGCTTTTGTAGCGCGAGCCATAAATTTACGTATGAGTTCGCGGGGGTCAAGTTTTCGGTGAACAACCGCAACAACTCCTGCTGTTATCGGTAGGTCAATTCCGACAGACGAGCCGAGTTTCAAGAGTGGAAGGCAACTTTTCACAGCCTCAGATGTTTCTGTGGTTAGTGCTATCACTTCTTCAAGACTCTTGCCTTGTCCGAGGTGAACACCAAAGGATCTGTTTCGTGAAAGTGGTGACTGACTCGTTGCTAAAAGGTCACCTGCGCCAGCCAATCCCATAAAGGTTCGCATATCAGCCCCCAGCGCAGTTCCAAGTTGCGACATTTCATGAAGCCCACGAGTGATCAGCGACGCTTGAGAATTTTCACCTAATCCCAGTCCAACTGCAATTCCGTTTGCTAAGGCGATTACGTTCTTCATTGCACCTGCGATCTCAACACCAATGACATCGTGGGTGTAATACGGTCGGAAATAGTTGTTCGCACATATCTCTTGAACTAATCGAGCATTCTTTTCATCAATACACGCCACAGTGGTCGCGGTGGGTTGTTCTTGACCAATTTCATACGCCAAGTTGGGTCCTGAAATGACAGAAACGTACTCTTCTGAAACATGGGTTGATTGCAGCATAACTTCTGTCATTCTGAGATTACTTTCAGTTTCAATACCTTTTGCCAATGAAACAAGCACAGCGGATGAAGGAATTTTCCACTGCTGAAGGTTCTCTCGATATGCGTGTGATGGCAACCCAATCACAATCACATCCGCACCATCGAGCGCTTCATATGGGTTCGTGGTTGCCCGAAGAGTTTTCGGAAGCGCGATATCCGTCACATAGTATGGATTGTGATGTTTGTTATTGATTGCAGTAGCAATCTCATCACTTCGTGACCACAGCACGACGTCGTGACCGGCATCAATTGACACTTTTGAAAATACTGTCCCCCACGAACCACTTCCCATCACAGCAACTTTTCTCATGACGGCTCCCATTCATTTTTTCTGTCCCACACATTTTTGGGTGGTTGTTCGCCGCGAAGGATTGCAAGTTCGTGTGTGATTCGACTCATCATAAGTTCCGTAACTTCTTTCAATACCTCTGACTCAATCTCTCGTCCGTAGTAAGAACTCAAGTCAATAGGATCTCCAGCTTGCACGAACATAGTTTTGCGCGGGAGTAAATGTGGCTTTGATGTCCAGGGATCTATGACTCGGTGCGCTCCCCAGGTTGCTATTGGAATTACAGGTTTTTGTGTTGTGAGCGCTAAGCGGGCCGCACCTGTGAGCGCAGTCATTGGCCACAAGTTGGGGTCGTGGGTCAAGGTGCCTTCGGGATAAATCACAACAGCTTCGCCGGCAAGTACTGCTGCTGTTGCCTCGCGAAGGGCATCTGATGCCTTTGAAGATTTTCGATACACCGGAATTTGTCCCGCTTTACGAATCAATGAACCAATAATTGGAAATTTGAAGACTTCCACCTTTGCCAAGAATCGTGGTGGTCGACCATTGTCATGGATGAAGTGCCCTAGCGCCATTGGATCAAAATAGGAGTAGTGGTTACTGACAATAATGATGCCGGAATCAATATTGAGTTTTTCTCCACCTTTCCACACACGCTTGGTGAAAAGAATAATCAACCATCGCAAAACAAAAACTATCAGGTTATATGCCCACGTTTTCTTAGTTGACATCCCTCTCCTCTTCAGACTCCCACACTAATGAATAGGCCCGCTGGCAGGTAACCAACGGGCCTATTCAAATGTCGAACTAATTAGCGCTTGCGTGCAGTCTTCTTCTTCGCAGCAACTTTCTTTGTCGCCTTCTTTACACTCTTCTTTGCGACAGTCTTCTTGGCGGCAGCTTTCTTAGCAACTGGCTTTGCAGCAGCTTTGACAACTGGCTTCTTGGCAGCCGGAAGCTTTGTTGCGCCACTAACGATTTCCTTCAAAACCTTTGCTGAGGTAAAGACTGGCTTTGAGGAAGCTTTCTTCGCAGCAAACATAACCTGCTCACCGGTGAATGGGTTACGGCCCATACGTGCCTTGCGTGCTGGAACGACCTTCTTCTTGAAGGTACCAAAACCTGCAACCTGTACTGGCTCACCTTTGGCAAGTGAACGAGCGATTTCTTCAAAAATCAATTCAATAGCAGCGTTTGCATCTTTCTTTGCAAGCCCATAGTGATCCATGAGCAAAACAGCGAGATCGGATTTCTTCACAAATTTTCCTTCCAGAAAATATTCGAAATGATGACTCCAATAATCATCACGAGCCAAAAGTAGTGGATTTCAGGCTATTTTCGCCACTTCAGTCAAAGTTTTTGGAAAAAACATTTGGCAGAAATGATTCCCGTCGCGTCTCAAATTCGGTGATTTTGTCCAGTTTCTGCAGTGTTATTCCTATGTCATCAAGGCCATGAATCAGGCGAAACTTGTCATACTCGTCGATATCAAATGGCAAAGTGTCATTGCCAAATGTGAGAGTTTGATGCTCAAGGTCGACTTCCATGGTTGCCCCCTGATGAGCATCAACCCACGTCCAGAGGTCTTCAACTACAGATTGCGAGAGTTGCAGTGTCAAGAGTCCAGATTTTGTGGCATTGCCACAAAATATGTCTCCAAATGAGGATGCAATAACAACGCGAAACCCGTAATCCTGTAAAGCCCAGACCGCATGTTCTCTTGAAGAGCCAGTACCGAAATCAGGCCCAGCAATCAAAATGCTCGCCCCTTGGTAGCGCGGAAGATTGAGAACAAACGAGGAATCCTTGCGCCAGTTAGCAAAGCATCCGTCTTCAAACCCGTGGCGAGTTATGCGTTTAAGAAATTCTGCGGGAATGATTTGATCGGTGTCAACGGCACTCACTTGAAGTGGTACGGCGATACCTCGATGCGTCTCAAATTTTTGCATCAGCGAGTGCTTTCTTCAAGGTCTCTCAAAGAACCTAAGTGGCCGAGAATCGCTGTCACTGCGGCAACTTCTGGCGAAACAAGATGTGTTCGGGCTCCTGGACCTTGTCTACCTTCGAAATTGCGATTTGATGTGGATGCAGCACGTTTACCGCTTGGAACTTTGTCTGGGTTCATTCCAAGACAAGCTGAGCATCCAGCATTGCGCCACTGTGCTCCTGCTTCAGCGAAAATTTCGTCCAAGCCTTCCGCCTCTGCCTGCAATCGAACTCGCGTACTTCCAGGAACAATCAACATCGAAACGTTTTCAGAGATTGTTCTACCTTTCAGAACGCTTGCAACTATTCGTAGATCCTCTATTCGACCATTCGTGCAAGATCCAACGAACACGAGATCAATTGGAATCTCTTTCATCCTCATTCCAGGACGGAGATCCATATATCGCAGGGCCTTCTCAATTGCTTCTTGCTTTACCGGGTCGTTCGTATCAGCAGGATTTGGAACACATTCATCAAGCCCTACTCCCTGACCTGGATTTGTTCCCCATGTGACAAAAGGCGTGAGAGAACCTGCATCGATGATGACTTCGGTGTCAAAAACTGCATCAGGATCGCTATGCAAGGACTTCCAGTAACTCATTGCTCGTGTCAAATTTTCACCACGAGGCGCATAGTCTCTATCTTTCAAATATTCAAAGGTTGTCTCATCCGGTGCAATCATTCCTGCCCTTGCACCTGCTTCAATTGACATGTTGCAAATCGTCATTCGACTTTCCATAGACAGAGCACGAATTGCCTCGCCTCGATATTCAATGACATGACCTTGTGCGCCATTCGTGCCTATTTTTGCAATAACACTCAGGATTAAATCTTTCGCAGTCACATCGTGAGGCAATATGCCATTGACGGTAATAGCCATTGTTTTAAATGGCTTTAGCGGCAGAGTTTGCGTTGCTAAGACGTGTTCTACTTCAGAGGTGCCAATACCAAAAGCAAGTGCACCAAAAGCACCGTGTGTGGATGTGTGTGAATCTCCGCAGACAATTGTCATTCCTGGCTGCGTGATACCAAGTTGTGGTCCAACTACGTGAACAATTCCTTGCTCTTGATGGCCTAATGGGAAAATGCGTAGGTTGAATTCTTCAGCATTCTTGCGCAACGCTTCGATCTGTGCCCTCGAAATAGGATCTTGAATACTCAGCAGTGAATCTGTTGGCACATTGTGATCTTCAGTTAACAGTGTGAGATCAGGTCGCCTGATTCCCCGATTCTGAGCCCGTAAAGCGTCGAAGGCTTGTGGACTTGTGACTTCGTGCACTAAGTGCAAATCGATATACAGTAAATCGGGCTCGCCGTTTTCCTGATGTACAAGGTGCGCATTCCAGACCTTTTGAGCAAGAGTTTGTCCCACATAGAAAATATTGCCATCTTGCCCTTTGAAATGGCAATATCAGCATGTGGACAACAGCGTTGGCGTCTTAAACAAGGCATCTCTGGTTTTGGATGCTCTTGAATCTGGCCCTTTGTCACTCGCCGGGCTCGTCAGCGCTACAGGTTTGACCCGTCCAACTGCGCACAGACTTGCTTGTGCACTTGAACAACATCGACTCGTTGCCCGTGATGTAAGTGGCAGATTTGTTTTAGGCCCGCGATTGAATGAACTTGCAGCAGCCGCAGGTGAAGACAAACTGCTTGCCCTTGCTACTCCAATTCTTTTTGCACTTCGTGACGCCACTGGTGAAAGCGCTCAGTTATATCGGCGACAAGGCGATGCCAGAATGTGTGTGGTTGCCGCTGAACGTATGACGGGTTTACGTGACTCGGTTCCAGTCGGCGCAGTACTCACGATGCAAGCAGGATCAGGGGCTCAAATTTTGCTTGCCTGGGAAGATCCAGATCGATTGCACCGTGGACTTGTGAATGCTGCTTTCACTGCATCGACACTTGCGCAGGTAAGACGACGTGGTTGGGCGCAAAGTATTGGGGAACGAGAAGCGGGCGTTGCATCAGTATCAGCACCTGTTCGTAACCCTGCTGGCAAAGTAATTGCTGCACTGAGTGTTTCTGGGCCTATTGAGCGATTAACTCGACAGCCTGGGCGATTACATTCTCTTGCAGTCGTGCAAGCAGCCCAAAAATTAACTGATGCTTTGAAAAAATAAACGCGTACTTATTCGCTTATTGGATTCTTGAAGGATTGAAATGCAGCGAAAGCTCGTGGCGCATACACAGTTCCAGGTCCACCCATCATTTGAATACAAACACCGAGCGTTTCAGCAACTTGTTGATCAGTTGCTCCTTTCAACGCGAGATTTCTCGCATGCGATGCAATACAACCATCACAATGCTCAGCCACAGCGATTGCAAGCGCAATCAATTCTTTCTCGATACTGGAAAGTTCACCATCGGCTTGAGCAGACTTTGAAAGTGCAGAAAAACTTTCATACACCTCCGGAATGAATTCACGTAATGCGCGACCTTCTGGGGCGAGTTCCTTCAAGACATCACGACCGTGGGCATGGCTGACCATAAACACCTCACTTCGAAAGTAGCCCCGACGGGATTCGAACCCGCGCTACCGCCTTGAGAGGGCGGCGTGCTAGGCCACTACACAACGGGGCCGCATTGCGGTTTGACTACTGTCGCTGGGGTACCAGGACTCGAACCTAGACTAACTGAACCAGAATCAGCTGGGCTGCCAATTACCCCATACCCCACCATTTCGGTGTTTTCAGGCGGGGTGGAGCATAACTTAAAGATGTAGTGCAGACTCAATGCGGTGCAATGTTCTGGCTTTGCCGAGTAATTGCAGACTTTCAAACAATGGTGGGGAGACTTTTCGCCCTGCTGTGGCTAGCCGAATTGGCCCAAAAGCATTTTTTGGTTTCAATCCGTGCCTTTCAAGTAGCACCTCACGTAATATCGCTTCAATCGCTACATGGTTCCAGTCATCCACATTGCTCAAGGCATCGAGAGCAAATCCAAGAATCGTCTTTGCATCCGCTGTTATTTGTGAACGCTCGCTTGTCTCTATCTCAAATGCGCGAGTGCCACTTGTGAGTGGATCCTCGATTCCTGCATCGGCAAAGAAAAGAAACCCAAGCATTGCAGCACCTTGTCGAAGTGTTTCCATTCTTTCCTGAACAAGTGGGGTCGCAAGACGAACAAGATGGCGTTGCTCTGTATTTGGAACTTCAGGAAGAAGGTTGTCGGCAATCAGATATGGAACTAAACGCTCTGATAAATCATCAGCATCTAAACTGCGAATCCAATCACCATTTATTGCCGTACATTTTCGTAAATCAAAGCGAGCGGGATTGCCACTGACACGTTTGATATCGAATCGTTCAGCCATCTGGGACAATGAAAAGAACTCTTGGTCGTCTCCCATTGACCAGCCAAGCAGTGCAAGGTAATTCAACAAGCCTTCAGGCAAATAGCCTTCTTCTCTATACATTAACAGGGCGGACTCTGGATCGCGCTTACTAAGTTTTCGATTTCCTTCGCCCATTACATACGGCAAATGGCCAAAGTGCGGTAAGCGACCACTTCCAACGCCGATGTCTGCAAGTGCATTATGCATTGCGATCTGTCGAGGTGTCGAGGACAATAAATCTTCTCCGCGAAGTACATGGGTGATATGCATCAGAGCATCATCGACTGGGTTCACAAGTGTGTACAGAGGCTCACCAGTTGCTCTGACAATCACATAATCAGGTACGTGTTCTTTCGCAAAACTTAACTCACCCCGCACAAGATCATTCCAAGTGAAATCTGTTCCTGGCATCCGAAATCTCGTGGCAGGTTTTCTTCCTTGCTGTTCGAATTCTTCAATTTCTGCCGCTGTCAAAGAACGGCATCGACCGCTATATCCAGGAGTCTTGCCCTCCTT
>JBDLTY010000116.1:0-4584 GCA_039805585.1 Actinomycetota bacterium
TGAAAATACCAGTGTGAAAACCAGCGAGACACTCATTAACAGAATTCCAAAAAGCGCAATCTGGCTCGATTGACGATGTCCAGATTCGGCACTAACCCCGCGTCGCCACATACTTGCTGCAATGTGAATGCTTCTTTCCAGTGAGTTCTCAACCACACCTATGAAATTCATCGCGACGCTCATCACTTTCGGTTTAGTATGCCCGCGCCACCGATTCGCACGAAGATTTCTCCTCACATCATGAAGTAGATTAGGGAGAAACGCCAGTGAAATTGATAGCACGATTGTCACGAGCGAGAGTTGTGGCGGAAGCTTTCGGAGCAAAGTTGAGGCAGGGACAACGAGCGAGCTTGCAAGAAGTGCGATCACGATACCTGCGAGCCTCAAACCCTCAGATAGAGCTGCTTGCAAGCTTTCAAGGGTAAAGATGCCGCCGACACGAACGCCAAGTTGAAAGATATCGATTTCTGGTAAAGTGAAAAGTACTGTATTGCCAACTGGCACACCAAAAAACATCTGAAATACGATTCGTAAACAAAGTATCGTTACCACTAAGCCTGTAAGAACTTTAAAGGAATTCCGTCGCACGGTTGCAACAAAATGTGCAATGATGAGTACAAGAGCGATGAGTAGAGATTGAATCAACATGCTCGTACTCACACCGATTGCTACTGCGAGGCAAAGCATCCAGACCCACCAGTGAAACTGGCGGGTCTGTGATGCTTCGATTGACATATCAGTTTCTCTTTTTCAATCCAAAGAATGCCATGATGGCAACAAGCAACGCCAAGCCACCTAGCACAAGTGGGTTATTGAAAATATTCGATGCCGAATTATTCTGTACCGGCTCTGAAATCAGCGTGGGTTCATCAGTTGCACTCAGTTCCACTTCCTCACCACAACCAGAGGAAGGAAAACCGTTGACCGCACAAATCAACCCATTTTCCTCACGCAATTCCACAATGTCAGGTAGGAGCAAGCTACTTGGTGAACCAACTTCAAGAGCGACACATTCGGTGATGACTTCGGGGGGAGTGATGTCATCAGAGTAATCACTTGGATCGCCAAAATCGACTACGACCGCAACCCGCACAAACCCTTCACGCGTTTGAGTAGTTCCGCAAATGTCTGTGAATGTTGCTTCAGAGCGAGGAGCAAATTCCTCACCAATTTCAAGACCAGCGGTGATGTAGCGCCAGCCTTGCACTGAGCCGTCGACTGCCTCTACATCAGCAGCCCCGGTCATGGACATCTGCCAGGTGCCATCGGTTTGAGTCCAGTAACTCCAATAACGCCATGCAGTTTCTGCTTGAGCCGTACTTGCAGTGAGCAGTAGCAGTGGCATAGATACTGCAACTGCAAGCAGGGATTTCAGTTTGCGAGAATTGAAAAAGTTTCTCGCGTAAGAGATTGCCATAGTGACCTTTCTACTAACGCGAGTCGACGTAGAAGGACAAAACCCTCGGTTACCAAAGACAGGTAGACGAGGGCGAGATTGCCACCAACGTAGACCACGACGCACGGTGTGTGATTGTGAGCTCTTCGCTAGGTGCTCCGGCTTGTTGAAAAATCAACCTACGGTTGCGGGTCAGCGTCGGAATTGGACCGAACTTTCCCTAGACATCGAAGAGCGCTATTTAGTTGTGGGTGGAGCATAACAACTGGCAGAGTTTTGGCAATGATCTGTTGAGCGTTTCTTAGCGCAAAGATTTGGGTAATACGATTTCTTTCGGACTTCCACCAACTTTAACTCTGGGTTTGGGTAGTCGTAGGGATCTCATCGTGATGCTGCGGGTAATTGCGTAGAAGACAGCCCCCTTACGCGCGGCTTTGTCATACTTTCGACTCAGTTCACGTCGAACAAAGAAACCCAGAACTGTGGCATCAATGATGAGGCCCAAGAACATAATCGTCCAAACATTCATGACTAAGAGCTGAATTTGAGCATTGGGGAAGAAGAGGAAAAAAATGATGACCATTGCGAATGGAATGAAGAGTTCACCAATGCTGATTCGTTTATCTACATAGTCGCGTACCCACGCCTTGATGGGACCCTTATCACGTGGTGGTAGGTACTTCTCATCGTGTGTATACATAGCCCTTCGCAAAAGTAGACGGGAGTTCATCTCGCGCTCTCGCATTGCAGCCTTTGCAGCCTTTTTGTCTTTAGGAATTTTCACAGCATTTTTTCGCAAAGCTTCTGCTTCTTTGCGCTTAGGTGTTGGTTGACCTTTTTGGCTCATACCAAAAGAATACTTGTTCGCTAGTCAGTATGCACACTTGCAGGTAGTGAAAGCATCCGCTCGAGTGCCACCCGTGCCCAATGCGCAGTTTCCTGATCAACTCGAATGACATTTGTGACTTGTTTATTGACAAGATTTTCAAGCGTCCACACAAGATGAGGCAAGTCGATGCGATTCATTGTTGAGCAGTAACAAATCGTTTTATCTAAAAACATAATGTGTTTATCGGGGTGAGAGAGTGCGAGTCTTCGTACCAGATTCAATTCTGTTCCGATCGCCCAACGACTTCCTGGTTTAGCTTTTTGCAAAGTTTGAATGATGAATTCTGTTGAACCTACTTCATCTGCATGTGTTACGACTTCATGCTTACATTCAGGGTGAACAAGTACTGAAACATCTGAATATTTGGCACGGACATCAAGGATGTTTTGCAACGAAAATCGCCCGTGAACGGAACAGTGCCCTCGCCACAAAATTACTTTCGCTTTTTGGTATGTCTCACTGTCATGACCACCGTTTGGCTTGTGGGGGTCGTACACCACGCACTCATCAAGATTGAGATTTAGTTGTAAGACGGCCGTGTTTCGACCAAGGTGTTGATCTGGTAGAAAAAATACTTTTGAACCTTGTTCGAACGCCCAACGCATTGCCTTCTCGGCATTGGATGAGGTGCACACGGTGCCGCCATGCTTTCCAGTAAATGCCTTAATCGCAGCCGTAGAATTCATGTAGGTGATTGGAACAATTTCTTCAGTAATGCCTGCTTGTGTAAAGACTTCCCAAGCGGTATCCACTTGAGTTATTGCTGCCATGTCAGCCATAGAACAACCAGCTTGCATATCAGGAAGAATGACTTTTTGAAAATCATTCGTCAAAATGTCTGCACTTTCTGCCATGAAGTGGACTCCGCAGAAGACGATGAATTCGGCATTTGGTCGAGCAGCTGCTTGTTGGGCGAGTTTGAAGGAATCGCCAGTCACATCGGCAAATTGAATAACTTCATCTCGTTGATAATGATGGCCAAGAATGAATGTCGATTCACCGAGCAATGATTTCGCAACGCGTGCTCGCTCAACTAAGTCTGGATCGCTTGCTGCAGGCAATTCTCCCGGGCAACTTACTCCACGCTCACTGTACAAGTCTTGCTGACGACCTTGCAGGAGTTCGGCAAGTAAACTCTTTTGTGGCTCGGCAAATAGTTCAGTCACAGGCTGAGTGTGTCATGGATGCCTGACCCATCCAACTTTTCGGATATGCCTTCTATTATTCACGCAATGCACGTTCTTATTTGTACAGATAGTTTTGGCGGCACACTGAGTGCCGCTGAAGCGACGTCAACCATTGCCCGCATCGTCCACCACGAATTTGGAGCGTCGACAACTGAGATTCCACTTTCAGATGGCGGACCTGGATTTCTATCAAGCTTGCAACGCGTGCTCAATGGTGAAGTTCATGTGATGACTGCCAAATCAGCAGAAGGTTTTTCAATTCCGGTGACTTGGTTTGAATCAGAAGGGATTGCCTACATTGAAAGCGCTACTGTTTGTGGGCTTCACCTCACTAAAGACAATAACCCGTCTTTTGCCAGCACTTTCGGAGTCGGTGAAGTCATCAAGGCCAGCGTTCATCGTGGCATCAAACACGTGCGCATCGGATTAGGTGGATCTGCGACAAACGATGCGGGTGCTGGAATGTTGGCCGCACTCGGTGCTACCAGCGAGCCGGCAGTACTTGCCGATGGTGGTTTAGCGCTCAATGCTCTTGCATCATTGAATCTCGAGGCCGCGTTGCACTTTGTCAAAGATGTAACTATTGAAATCTTGACCGATGTCGACATACCACTCTTAGGCGCACGAGGAGCGAGTAAAACCTATGCTCCACAAAAAGGTGCCAATGAAGTAGAGGTCGAACTCTTGGAGAAATCCCTAGAACACTTTTCAGGTTTGTGTGGAAAGCTTCAGGATGGTAAGAACCCTGCCGTCGCATTAGGTGCAGGTGCGGCAGGTGGCTTGGCATATGGCTTGATGTTGCTTGGTGGCAAACGAGAGTCCGGATTTCGATTTGTTGCGCGAATTCAGAACCTAGAGGATGCCATCAAGAGTGCTGACCTTGTCATTACCGGCGAAGGAAGATTTGATTGGAAAACACTTGATGGGAAAGTGGTACGAGGAGTTTCGGAACTTGCCCTTGGCTATGCCAAGCCTGTAGTTGTAGTCGCAGGCCAAGTTGAATTAGGCCGAAGAGATTTTCAGACAATTGGGGTGAGTGCCACCTTTGAGATGGTTGATGATGCCTCGTTAGAAGAGTGCATGACGAGCCCTCAATTGGTTCTTGCCAAAAC
>JBDLTY010000117.1:0-3564 GCA_039805585.1 Actinomycetota bacterium
AGAACCCAGCACGTTGCCCAAGATGCCACACTTGCTCAACAACACCAGCAGTGTCGCCGGTAGGTGATGTGTTTGGCATCGCATGAATTGCTGTGAATCCACCTCGCGCTGCGGCTTTTGAGCCCGTGGCAACAGTTTCGCTTTCTTCAAATCCTGGCTCTCGAAGGTGTGTGTGGAGATCAACGAGGCCAGGCAGCACAATGAGTCCCTTACAATCTAGGCCATCTGAACCAGATCCCGCATCCTGAATCTCTCGAATGACTTCACCTTCAATTTCAATATCTACTAATCGCTCATTAAGGAGACTTACATTCTTCAAAATCATAACGACTCCCCTGCCAGAATGTGGAATAGAACTGCCATCCGTATCAGCACACCATTCGAAACTTGTTCAACGATGACGGATCGGGCATTGTCAGCGACCGCAGCCGAGATCTCAAGCCCCCGATTCATTGGGCCCGGATGCATGATGATTGCATGATCTTGCATCATTGCAAAACGTTCTTGGTCAAGTCCGTAGCGCTTTGAATATTCCAATTCGCTTGGGAAATACGAATCTGTCATTCGCTCCGACTGGATTCTCAACATCATGATTGCGTCAACTTCCCCTAGTATCTCTTCGAGTGAAAAGTGGACTGAACATGGCCATTTCTCTACTCCAATTGGCAACAGCGTGGCAGGTGCTACGACATGAACCTTGGCACCGAGTGTTGAAAGCAGAAAAACATTGCTTCGTGCAACCCTTGAATGAAGTATGTCGCCTACGATTGCAATCGAAAGCCCCTGAAGATCCCCACCTACTTCACCGAAGTGATTGCGGATTGTGAATGCATCAAGTAGTGCTTGCGTTGGGTGTTGGTGTGTACCATCGCCAGCGTTGATCACGGACCCTGAAATCCAGCCTGCGTTTGCTAATCGCTCTGCTGAGCCACTGGCTGGATGTCGAATTACAACAGCATCAGCACCCATAGCCTGTAACGTCAAAGCCGTGTCTTTCAGGCTCTCACCCTTAGAAACACTTGATCCTTTTGCGCTGAAATTGATGACATCAGCAGATAGGCGTTTTGCTGCCGCCTCAAATGAAATTCTTGTTCTGGTTGAATCTTCAAAAAACAGGTTCACGACGGTGAAACCACGTAGCGTGGGAAGCTTTTTAGCTCCCGACAGCTCTCTCATACGTGAAGCGGTGTCGAGTAATGCAATAGTTTCTTCCCGCGTCAAACTTTCGCTGGTTAACAGATGTTTCATTGACCACCTCCGACATAGACGGCATCTTCACCATCAATCTCGGAAAGTTGTACGGTGACTTTTTCATCCATCGAGGTTGGAAGATTTTTTCCAACGTAATCGGCTCTAATTGGCAATTCACGATGCCCGCGGTCAATCAGCACCGCAAGTTGAACTGCTCGTGGTCTTCCGAATTCATTCAAGGCATCCAACGCTGCTCTAATGGTTCTGCCTGAGAAGAAGACATCATCAACAAGAATGACGAGTGAATCTTCAAGACTTCCTGCAGGGATATATGTTGGCAGGAGCGCTCTGATTGGTTGTCGTTTGAGATCATCTCGAAACAGCGTTATGTCCAGCGTCCCAACATTGATTTCGTTCCCCTGAATCTTTGAGAGATTGGAAGCAATGCGCTGCGCGAGATATGCGCCACGTGTTGGAATTCCCAGCACCAATACATCGTTTGCGCCTTTAGTGCGTTCATCAATTTCGTGAGAGATACGAGTGAGTGCGCGAGCTATTTCGCTCGCGTCTAAAACTAGGCGTGAGCCAACGTTCTGAGACATTTCTGCCTTCCCCGCCTCACAGGACGGAATTTAAAGGGTGAGCGAACACTAGCAGCAACATCGCAAAGTGCTGCATTGGTCAAAATCGTGTGTCTAAATGCCGGCTTCGTCCGCGCCAACAGTGTGCACGCGAAGACCATTTGTCGATCCTGTTACACCTGGAGGCACACCAGCGACAAGAACAATGAGTTCTCCAGCCGAAACCCTGTCGATGTCCAAAAGAGCACGGTCAACTTGTTGAACCATGTCGTCAGTGTGGGTCACTGGTTTCACTAGGAAAGTTTCCACTCCCCAGCACAGTGAAAGCTGTGAACGGGTGCGCGCTTGTGAAGTAAAGGCGAGAATCGGCGTTGCGTGCCGGTGGCGAGCCATGAGCTGCGCACTCTTACCTGTTTCGGTGAAGGCAACCAGGAAACTTGCGGACACCTTTTCGGCAATGACGGCAGCGCTTTGAGTTACAGCCTTAGCGACGCTCGAGGCTTGCTCTTTTGGAAGTTTTGGTAATCGTTCTAACGCCTGCTCTTCAACGTGCTCAATAATTTTCGACATCGTCTCAACGACAACAACTGGGTGTTCGCCCACACTTGTTTCGGCGGAAAGCATCAATGCATCCGCTCCATCAAGAACAGCGTTGGCAACATCGCTTGCTTCTGCACGCGTTGGTCGACTAGCGCTGACCATTGAGTCCAACATTTGTGTTGCAACAATCACTGGCTTGCCAGCAATCCGAGCAAGCGTCACACATTGCTTCTGCACGAGAGGGACTTCCTCAAGTGGCAATTCAACGCCAAGATCACCTCGGGCGACCATGATTCCATCAAAACGATCAACAATCTCTTGCAAATTTGCTACCGCTTGTGGTTTCTCAATTTTTGCAATCACCGGAAGTCGGGTTCCCTCTTCGTCCATGATTCGATGGACATCTTCTATGTCGGCAGCGCTTCGAACGAAGGACAGTGCCACCATATCGACGCCGGCGCGAATTCCCCACCGCAGATCTTCGATGTCTTTCTCGCTCAGTGCCGGAACGCTCACAGCAACACCAGGCAAGTTGATACCTTTGCTGTTGCTGATAACTCCAGCCTCAATCACTTTCGTAAGCACCTCTGGTTTCGAAACTCTTACAACTTCTAAAGAAATTTTTCCATCATCTATGAGAATGCGATCACCGGGCTTTACATCATCACAAAGACCGGTATACGTTGTAGAACACTTGGTTGCATCACCTTCATAAGGTGCGGTGGTTATGGTGAATTCTTGACCGAGGACCAGCGCCTCTTGGCCATTTGTGAATTTTCCAACTCGAATCTTTGGACCTTGCAGGTCGATGAAGATTCCAACGCCTTTGCCTAGTTTGTCGGCAGCCGTGCGAACCGCTTTGTATCGGACCAAATGATCTTCGTGGGATCCATGAGAGAGGTTGAGTCGAGCAACATCCATTCCAGCGACCATCAATCGCTCAAGTTGTTCTACAGTTTCAGCAGCTGGTCCAAGAGTGCACACTATCTTTGCGCGACGCACATGAATCCTTTCAGAGGTAATTCAGTGGCATATCGTACTAAGGCTTACTCGCTTTCCACGCCCTTTATTTGCGTGTGTGAGTGCTTTTTGGATTGGATGAACCAAATCAGTGCGATGATTCCGACGATGAGTGCTGTAAAAACATTCAATCGAATCCCAAGAATCGTGTTCGCTGTATCAATGCGTAACATTTCAATCCACACTCGTCCTAGTGTGTAAAAAAGTACGTACAGTGCAAAAACCTGACCAT
>JBDLTY010000118.1:0-3272 GCA_039805585.1 Actinomycetota bacterium
GCAAAGAAGGCGACCTACGGGTCGCCTTCTTCTATTGTATGGACAATGAGCCAGTGAAAACCATTTTTCTTATAGGCTCCATTGGAGCAGGTAAGTCAACGGCTTTGGAGTTTTTTCAATCGAAAGGTGCTCATACCCTTTCAGCAGATTCGGTAGTTCACCATTTGTATGAAACTGATATGGAACTTATTGACTCAATAGCTGAGCTCCTAGGGTCCGACGTCGTCCACAATGGGGCAATTGATCGTGCTACGTTAGGCGCAAAACTTCTTATGCATCCAGAGCAAGTGCAAAAGTTGGAACTGCTGGTGCATCCAGTTGTACGTCAATATGTGCAGCGTGTCATAGAGACATCAAATGCCAAAGTATTTGTCTATGAATTGCCCATATCTCGCCCCTCAACTGATTATTCCCTGGCTGATGCGGTCATTCTTCTAAACGCTAGTACTTCGGCGAGACTGCAGAGGATTCAAGATCGCGGTTTTTCTCTCGCTGAGGCGCAAGCACGCTTAGACCTTCACCCGGCTCCTTTCGTTCCAAGCCACTTACCTTTGTATGAAGTTCAAAATGATGGCACAAAAGCTGAGCTTGATTCACAACTTGCATCAATATGGGAATTGATAGCACATGACTAGACCCGTCAGCGATTTAGAAAAGAGTCTTGTTCCGTTTGTCGTTGAATCAGATTACGAGCCAGCAGGCGATCAGCCAAGTGCAATCGCGGAAATATCAGCACGATTTCAACGTGGCGATAAAGACGTTGTTTTGCTCGGCGCAACTGGCACAGGAAAGTCAGCGACAACAGCCTGGATTATTGAGAAACTGCAACGGCCCACCTTGGTACTTGCGCACAATAAGACACTCGCTGCCCAACTCACTCAAGAGTTCAGAGAGCTTTTGCCACATAATGCCGTCGAATACTTTGTTTCATATTACGATTATTATCAACCTGAGGCCTATATACCTCAGACTGACACGTACATTGAAAAGGATCGTCAAATTAACGCCGAAGTTGAAAAACTTCGGTATCGTGCAACCTATTCACTTCTTACGCGTAGAGATGTAGTTGTGGTGTCGACCGTATCATGTATTTATGGCCTGGGAACGCCACAAGAATATGTTGATCAGATGATCAAGTTAGAAGTTGGTCAAGAAATTGAGCGCAACACTCTGCTCAAACAGTTTGTAAAGATTCAGTACCAACGCAATGACATTGGGTTTACGAGAGGCACATTTCGAGTTCGAGGGGACACTGTGGAGGTGTTCCCCGTCTACGAGGAATTCCCTGTGCGCATCCAATTCTTTGGTGATGAAATAGAGAGCCTGATGTTGCTCGATCCGATGACAGGAGAGATTGTTAAGGAATTGGACATCGCTTACGTGTTCCCCGCTACTCACTATGTTGCAGGCAACGACAGGATGCAGAAAGCACTTGGAACTATTCGAAGCGAACTCGGTGAGCGGCTAGAAGTGTTCAATACCCAAGGAAAACTTCTCGAAGCGCAACGATTAAAAATGCGAACTGAGCACGATCTTGAAATGCTTGAGCAAATAGGCACCTGCAGTGGTGTTGAAAATTATTCACGACACTTTGATGGACGTGAACCAGGATCACCTCCTAACTGTTTGCTTGATTACTTCCCAGACGACTTTCTTATGGTTATTGATGAAAGTCATGTGACAGTTCCACAGATAGGTGCAATGTACGAGGGAGACGCAAGTAGGAAACGTACGCTGGTTGATTTCGGGTTTCGCTTGCCATCCGCTCTTGACAATCGGCCTCTAAGATTTGATGAATTCAAAGAACGCGTGGGGCAGACCCTGTATCTCAGCGCGACCCCTGGAAAGTATGAGATAGAACTTGTCGCGAATGATGTTGTCGAGCAGGTTATTCGTCCAACAGGTTTGATTGATCCTGAAATCATTGTGAAACCCACAAAAGGGCAGATTGACGATTTACTACACGAAATTACTATTCGATCCGAGAAAAATGAACGTATTCTTGTTACAACATTGACGAAAAAAATGGCGGAAGACTTAACTGACTTTCTACTCGACAAGGGAGTCAAGGTCAGATACTTGCATTCAGAAGTTGACACATTGCGACGAGTTGAATTACTTCGAGAACTGCGGCAAGGAGTATTTGATGTCCTGGTTGGTATCAATCTACTGCGTGAAGGCTTAGATCTCCCAGAAGTTTCATTGGTTGCAATCCTTGATGCAGACAAAGCTGGATTCTTGCGTTCAGCAACATCTCTGATTCAAACTATCGGACGTGCTGCGCGAAACGTAAGTGGGCAGGTTCACATGTACGCGGATGTCATCACTCCAGCGATGGATACGGCAATTACTGAGACCAACAGACGCAGAGCGAAGCAAATCCAATACAACACTGCAATGGGGGTCGATCCAAAACCCTTACTGAAGAAGATTGCGGATATCACTGATCTGATAAATGCTGAGAAAATGAAAAATGAAGAAGACGAACAAGAGATTTCTAAGTTGCGCCGCACTAAAGATAACCCATTAGCATTAAATGATTTATTGGACTTGATTGAGGAACTTACGGCGCAAATGAATGAGGCAGCACAGAATCTGCAGTTTGAAATAGCGGCTCGATATCGGGATGAAATCGCCGACTTGAGAAAAGAGTTACGAGCAATGCGTGAAGCAATGGGACGTGAGTAAACTGTTCTCACTCTTAAGGAAACTCACATGAACGTCCCACTCTGGCTTTGGATTGCAACAATCGCTGGTTTTGTCGTCGTTCTGTTCGCAGATTTCTGGATAGTCGAAAGACGCCCTCATGCCTTCTCAACCAACGAAGCCACAAAATGGGTCATCTTCTATGTGGCACTGGCGCTTGTCTATGGGGCTTTGATTTGGAATCTGTTTGGTTTGGATTTTGCAACCGAGTTTTATGCCGCTTTTCTCACTGAATATAGTCTCAGTATCGATAATCTGTTTGTATTTCTTGTGGTAATCGCTGCGTTTTCTGTTCCGAAAGAACTTCAACATAGAGTGCTTCTGATCGGAGTTCTTCTCGCACTCTTGTTTCGTGGCATCCTGATTGGGGTGGGGCTCAATGCTGTTCAAGCATTCCAGCCGATCTTTATCCTCTTTGGTCTTTTCCTTTTCTTTACGGCATTTAAAGTTTTGCAAGAGAATGGGGCAGAGGAGTTCGATCCACGTAGATCTAGAGCAATTCGACTCGTCGGAAGAATCTGGCCAATCACGAGCGAATATTCAGGGGTGAAACTTTTCACACATAT
>JBDLTY010000119.1:0-6609 GCA_039805585.1 Actinomycetota bacterium
CCTCTTACTTTCAGGTGCTCGATTCGAAAACGGAGTTGAAATACACCATAGAGGAGAGTTTCTTCCTTCGCTTCCTCACATTGACATGTCAATAGAAATGCTCATGAGACATTCTGTTGATGTTCAAGTCGAATACACATCCGCGGTTGATGTGAAGTGGAGTATTGCCCCTTCATCAATTCAGGCATTCAATTGGAATATTGAGCCTGATTTATCCAATGCACTTCCTTTTTTGGCCGCTGCCATGGTAACTGAGGGAAGTATCACTATTCCTCATTGGCCACTGGCAAGTACGCAACCTGGCTTTCGTGCTCCACTCTTGTTGCAAAAAATGGGTGCTCGATTTCGACTAGATGAGACGGGCCTCACCCTATATGGTCCTGATACCATAAATGGTATCGACGAAAATCTCTCTGATGTTGGTGAGTTAACTCCAGTACTTGTAGCAATTGCTGCACTTGCCTCAACCCCATCTCGTTTTTCTGGAATTTCACACCTGCGGGGACATGAAACCGACCGCCTTCAAGCACTCACGACTGAGATTTCAAAGTGTGGAGGAAAGATCCAAGAGACTGCTGACGGCCTTGAAATTGAACCTGCCAAACTGCGTGGTAGTGTTTTTGAAACCTACAATGATCACAGAATGGTAATGGCAGCAAGTGTTCTTGGACTCAAGGTAGAAGGAATTCACATTCAAAATCCCTCGACTGTGGCAAAAACATTTCCAGAGTATCAAGCCACGTGGAATCAAATGTTGGGAATTGTTGATGCGATATAGAGACGACAGGGAGCAGCAGTCCAAAGGTCGCAGAAGTAAATTACAGCCAACTCACAAAGACGCAATCGACGGCTTTGTGACAGTCGTAGATCGCGGACGATTTACAGTCGCGCTCGATTTTGATACAAACTCACCGAGAACCATCTATGCCATTAAATCTCGAAATCTCGGTCGCAAAGGTGTCGTCGTCGGGGATTATGTGAGACTTGTGGGAGACACATCTGGTGACAAGGACACACTTGCACGAATTATCGAAATCAAAGAACGTGCCACACTACTTCGACGCACTGCTGATGATGCCGATAGCGATGAGAAACCAATTGTGGCCAATGCGGAAATTGTTGCAATCGTTCAGGCTCTCAAAGACCCTGAACCACGAATTCGGTTTATTGATCGCTGCATTGTCGCTGCCTTAGCAGAAGGTATTGAACCTATTGTTGTGCTGACAAAGAGTGACTTGGCGAGTGATGAACATATTCGCGAAATGATGCAGGGGCTCGATGTAAAAGTTTTCACAGTGAATAAAAATGAAGGCCACAAGGAGCTTCTTGATTTCATCACACATCACAGAACAGTCTTTATCGGTCACTCTGGAGTTGGAAAATCAACCTTAGTTAATGCGTTGACCCCTACTGCACAGCAAAGTACTGGAGATGTCAATGACGTGACTGGACGAGGGCGTCACACAACTACGGCCGCTTTCGCGATTCAACTGCCACAGGGAGGCTGGATTATTGACACACCCGGAGTTCGCGGTTTTGGTTTAGGGCACATTGAAGCAGATTCGCTAATTGACTTTTTCCCTGAACTGACAGAGGGAACGAATGAGTGTCCACGCGGATGCAAACATGTTGGCGCTGAGTGTGCTCTTGATGCGTGGGTTGAAAAAGAAGCGATTCATCATTCACGACTTGATTCACTCCGTCGATTAATCACATCGATGTCGAGTGAAAACTAAGGTGTGAAATCACCAAATTCTGTATAGTCCTTCACACCTTGCCAATGACTTGTAGCTCCCGAGTGACCCGCCCAAAGCGTGACAAATAAGAGGCCCACACTTCCAACGACAACGACACCTTTGACTAATGGCGCTAGCCACCATTTTCCGCGTCGTCGACTTTGAAGTGATTTGTTATGAAGAATGACAAATATATAAAAAGAAATCATGGCGATTGGATACAAATCTCCAACTCGTAAGTGGCCGGATGCTTCAATCGAGTCATATCCAATACGAGAGGCAAGTGCATGTCCTGAAAGTCTCGTTACAACTGATATCAGGACGAGGAAGAAACCAATCCAGATTCCACTTCGAGAAATACTTCTATTCTTCACAACTCGATACGCCACCCATACGGCATAGAGTGGAACGAGAACGACAACTCCATGCACAACAAGTGGATGCACTGGAAGCCCTAGAAACAAATCAAAGAAACTGGCAAGCCTCTGGTTGATGTCCATGGTCAAACCCTATGCTGGAATCTAGATTATTCCTATGCGTAAATCTTTGACTGACGATGAATTGCTAGCAATTGTCCGAAAATTGGCGGATATTGCTGATGAAATTTCTATGACGTACGCGCGAGATACATCAATTCAGGTTGAATCTAAATCTGATAACACTCCCGTTACTCGAGCCGATCGAGAGGTTGAGCAGGCATTGTGTGAAGCGCTTTCCACATTATGTCCAAGAGTTGAGGTAGTGGGCGAAGAGTTCAATCCAAATCCCAAAGGTTCAGCGTCTTATTGGGTGATTGACCCAATTGATGGCACGAAGAATTTCATTCGACGAGTTCCCGTTTGGGCGACATTGATTGCGTACGTTGAACAGCACACTGTGCGCTACGGCATGGTCAGCGCACCAATGCTTGCCCGTCGCTGGTGGGGATCAAAAGATAACGGCTCATACACATCCGACGCTGATGGAAAGATTCGAAGCATTCGTGTTTCGAACATATGTGAATTGAAAGATGCCTCATTTTCTTATTCTGATGATGCTGACTGGAACCGCATCAATAAGAGTAAAAATCTTGCAGCACTTAAGTCAGAGGTTTGGCGCGTTCGAGCATTCGGCGACTTTTGGTCACACCTCATGGTTGCAGAAGGTGCAGTTGACATTGCAGCAGAGCCAGAGCTTGCAATCTGGGATGTTGCTGCGTTAATTGCAATAATAGAAGGTGCTGGTGGAAAAATTACGGGGCTCGGTGGTCAGTCTCCACTTGAGAGCAACTCTGCTTACACATCAAATGGGTATCTACACCCCCAACTCCTAGGAATCTTCAGCGGGGAATCGAAGTAGCTTCATCAGATACTATGGGGTATTCAAAGTGGAGGCGACATGAGTATTTTTACAGTACTCGACTTATCTTCGATTGCTATTGGTGGATTATTCGGCGCAGCAATTGCCAGTAAGCAACGGGCACCACTAGTTGGCGTGATTTTGCTTTCGGTCATTACTGCGCTTGGCGGCGGAATGTTGCGAGATGTGCTGCTCGACACTGAAGTTCTTGCCTTATCAAATGCATGGTACCTACCTGTTGCGGTCATCAGCGGACTCGTGATGTTACCGTTTGCTGAACGCATCATTGAACACTCAACGATTGGTTTGACGTTAGATGCTGCAGCACTTTCTATGTTTGTGTTGGTTGGAACCGAGAAAGCAATTTCCTTGAATGCGACAGCAAGTGCTGCAATCCTGATTGGAGTTATTACGGCAATCGGTGGCGGGACATTGGCTAATCTCATGCTTGGCAAACGTCCGATCTTCTTGGAACGTGGCCCTTGGTACGCAAGTGCTGCTGTTATTGGATCCCTTTATTATGTGGGTTTTGATCAAATACTTGGCGATGCAGAGATTCGCATCAGCACAGTCGTTTTGGTATTACTCATTAAGGTTTTGTAAGGGAAATTTGGGTGGAATGCGCCAGCAATCCCTACCTCCAAAGATCTTTAGAGTCGATCTCGAATCTCCCACAAATCCTTGAAAACAGGATTGAACAACGTGGAAGCAAGATAGTCAACCCCACTTGATCCACCAGTTCCAGTTTTGTGCCCAATAGTTCGCTCCACCATTTTGACATGGCGATAGCGCCACTCTTGTAATCCTTCATCAATATCTACAAGCCGTTCGCACACAAGAGATGCCTCTGCATCCTTTTTATGGAGTTCCACAAGAACATCTTGAACTTGGCTATTTGGCGCATAGACATCGCTAACATTTCGATTCAGAATTTCATTTGGAATATCAAATCCACGATGTGCGATGTAATGCAAAACTGAATCCCACAGCGAATTGCCACGTGCATGAGCTTCAACACGCTGTCTATCGTTTGGCATGAGGTGAGAGCTCATGCGCGCGTCGCGACGACCAAGGATGGCTTCAACTTCACGGAATTGAGCTGATTGAAAGCCACTTGCTGAAGAAAGTCGGTTTCTGAAGGCGTTGAACTGCAAGGGCGTCATCGTTTCGAGAATATCGATCTGCGCAACACATATTTTGATAATTGTACGAATTCGTCCGAGTAGTGCTAACGAGTAGAACGTATCGCCCGATTCCAACGATGCCTGTACGGCTTTCATTTCATGAATGAGTTGTTTAAACCAAAGTTCATAGGTCTGATGGATAACAATAAAGAGCAATTCATCATGCTCAGGACCTTCAGAAAGTGGTCGCTGTAACTGAAGGAGTTCATCAACTGCTAAATATGAACTATACGTCGTAGCCGGGTCATGCGTATTCATCGTACCCTCGATTCGCTATCTGGAACATCAAGATATTTCTTTGATTCAACAAGTTGCTTTATTCTGTGAAAACCCTCATAGATTTCTTCATATGTATTCGTAAGCGGAGAGATTGCCACGCGGATGACATCTGGCGCTCGAAAGTCTGGAATGACATGTATCTGGCTACGCATCGCGCGTGCTATGAGTTCTGCATCAGAATGCTTGAGTGCAAGATGTCCTCCGCGCTGATTGGCATCGCGCGGTGTTCCAAGGGTGAAGCCAAGATCAGATAGCCACTCATCAAAGAGTTCAACCATCAATGAGGTTCCTCGTTGGCATTTTTCAGCGATGTTACCTATCCCCGCTTCTTCAATCATCGAGAACGCTACTTGCACACTGCGAAGTCCTAGTAATGATGGACTTGCTATCTGAAAACCCCTCATGCCTGCTACGCGTTTGAACGTTGAACCCATTTCAAATTGATTCTCCTGTGCGAACCAACCTTGAATCGGCACGTGCAATTCCTCTTGCACTTCTTTGTTTACATAGAGCCAAGCGGGTGCTCCTGGTCCGGAGTTTCCATACTTATAGGTGCAACCAACAGCAATTTGAACACCGCTTGCATCAAAATCTAGT
The DNA here is from genome assembly GCA_039805585.1 of Actinomycetota bacterium. Taxonomy (GTDB): domain Bacteria; phylum Actinomycetota; class Actinomycetes; order S36-B12; family UBA5976; genus JAFMIT01. The sequence goes on from JBDLTY010000119.1 coordinate 5,135, forward strand.
TCCACAGATCCAATAGCGTGGGCCGCATCCCATAGTAAATATGCACCACAATCCTTTACTAACTCAGTGAGAGCCTTCACATCCTGTTTTGCCCCACTTCGGTAATTGACTACTTGTAGTGAAACAAGCGCAACATCATCTGTCAGATACTTTCTTAGTATTTCAGGTGTAATCAGTTCATGTTCGGCAATTGTTGAATCCTCATTGTCAATGAGGACTAGGTTCAACCCAAACTGCTTGGCGATTCCTTGGAAGATGTAACGATCAGTAGGAAAATTCGCAGCGTCGATAATGATAGTTTTTCGTTTTGGACGTGCCTTGATTGCAGCAACAGCTAACTGATAGAGGTTTACTGACGTTGTATCTAGAACCAGTACTTGATCGGCGGCTGCTCCAAGCGCACTGCGTCCTACCAAATCGCCAGTGCTTTGTGCCTCGTCGACCCATTCATTCCAACCCTCGACAACTTTCGACCCCCATTCATCCGATAAGAATCGATTGAGCACTTCGATGGTTTGCTTTGGTAGCCGACCAAGCGAATTGCCATCAAGATAACAAACCTTTGGGTCCTGGACCACAAACCTTTCTGGGTAGGAGCGAAGCGGGTCGAGTTTGTCCATTTCCTGCACGTGGAGTCGGTTCATAGATGCATAGTAGTAATCAAGAGGTCAAAGTCTGAGTTCTACCGATACATTGTCAGTGTGAGAAGCGATTTTGAGTTTCCGATGAACATTCTGGCATTCAACCGTCCTCACTATCTGGAACGAGTTCTGAAGTCACTTCACAATCAAACGGTGAGAATTGATCAGTCAAGAATCACTGTGTGGATTGATGGCTATTCAGGTTCCAAAGATGCTGTCCGACTGAAGCGCAATAGAACAGAACAAACTCTCGAAGTTGCAAAGAAATTTCTTCCAAATGCGTCGTTCATTGTTCGTAGCAAGAACGTAGGTATTGCAGGGCAGTATCATGAAGCAGAACTTGCAAGTTTCAGCATCGATACTGATATCGCATTCTTTTTTGAGGAAGATTTAGTTCTCTCCCCACGATACCTTGAAGCCCTTTTACAACTCGAGTCGTTGACGCGAGGAATTGAAAGTATCGGAAGAATTTCAGCACACGGATACGGGCGTGGACAAGCGCCATACAACTCCACGAGTGGCGTTAGAAGTAGCCTTCGAACCTGGGGATTCGGAGTACGAAGACACCTGCACCTCGCTAGTCAGCCTTACCTTGCTGCCTATATGAATGTCGTTAACAAGAAACCTTATTGGCGTCGTGACGCAAATGCCATCTTTTCAGAAATGAAAGCTCTAGGTGTGAATCTGGGCTCACAATCCTCAAGTCAAGATTCAGTGAAAGGTAGCATTGCCAAAAGCATTGGCATTTCAGGTATCACCACAAACGCACGTCTTGCAAAGTACATCGGCAAGACAGGCGAACACAAGATGCTTTTATCGTCACTCACCAAACGA
>JBDLTY010000120.1:0-5078 GCA_039805585.1 Actinomycetota bacterium
TAATGCAGCCAAAGCAAAGGCTGGCATTCCAACCAAAGAAGCCAAAGCACTTGCTTGGAAGAGCATTATGGAGGATGAAACACTTTCCAATGATGTTTTGAATGCAACTGTGATGGGCTTCAATAATGCTGATCAAAAAGAATTACTCAAGGACTATGTCGATCAGTACTTTGCAGTGTTACCTCGAATTTGGCAAGAGCGCTCAAACGAAATCGCGCAAACCATAACCCTTGGCCTTTACCCAACATATCAATTCGACCAAGCGATTGTGGATGCAAGTGAGACGTTCCTCAAGAACGTGGATGTTCCATATGGCTGCAAGCGACTTGTTGGCGAAGGAAGAGATGGACTCGTCCGAGCACTTGCTTGTCAAAAAGCAGACGCCTAGTTTTTTGGTTGCGGATCCCAGTTCTCGCCGGTTTGCGGAAAGTTCAATTTGCGCCACTTCGGTATTGACCAGAGTAGCCAGATAACGAACCATATCAACGCTGGAAGACCCACAAACCACGCCACTGTTTCGACAACGGAAAAACCATCGCCAGCCTCAGTGCCAGCATCAGGAATGATTTGCGCATAAGCGGGCTTGAGTGAAAAACTAAAAAGCAGTGTGAAGAGAAGAAACTTTTTCATGGGGCGCAGTCTAACTTTTCACCAGTGTCGGCGATGGTTTAAAGCCAAAAGTAGGCGCTCCGCCCTGTCTGTCACAGCAGGTGTTCCTTCAAGCTGCTCGAGCAGAAATGCGCTTCCGTCTGGATGGCAGGTAGGAATACGCCAATTTGGATACTCCTGATCTGTTCCTGGTTGGTTTTGTGCTCGAATATCACCAATCAAGTCAGGGACTGCGACTGCAACAAGTTTGCATGGGGTGTGGGCAAGCACTCGGTGGTAGGCCTCAATGAGCTGCTGAACAGTTGGTGGTTTCTTCCACGATACTTCTTCAAGATATCCACGACTTTTCAGTAATCCCTCCCACTGCGCTTGGTCTCGTCGGTGATCTGCCCATTCATCGTCAACATTGCGTGTAAGAAGTCCAAGGCTCTGACGCATGCGGATATGTTCACCATCAATAAAACCAGCTGTCGGTGGAATATCGTGCACGGTTACCGTTCCAAAACACAGGCTTCGCCAATGTTCTGGAACACGTGGACCATCACCCTCTTTTTCAAACCACAGAATCGAAGTACCAAGGATTCCTCGTGACTCAAGATAACTTTGAATCCACGGTTCAACTGTCCCTAAATCCTCGCCAACAACAAAAGCGCCAACTCTCATCGCCTCAAGTGCCAAAATACCAACTAAGGCTTCATGGTCGTACTTCACATAAGTTCCCTCAGCAGCACTCATTCCAAGTGGAATCCACCACAACCTAAAAAGTCCAAGAGCGTGATCAACCCGAATCCCGCCAGAATGGCGAAGGATGGTTCGCAACATATCTCGATACGGAATATAGGCGGCGGCTTCAAGCGCATCTGGTCGCCAAGGAGGTTGCGACCAATCTTGACCGAGTTGATTGAATTGATCTGGTGGTGCGCCAACTGAAACAGTTGTTGCCAAGACATCTGCAAGTGCCCACGCATCAGATCCTTCAGGATGAACCCCAACTGCTAAGTCATGAACGATGCCCGCTGACATTCCTGATGCTTGTGCAATTTCTTGTGCTGTTGCAAATTGCTCATCAAGTAACCATTGAAGTTTTGCATAAAATTCAATTCGCGCTGCCTTCTTCTTCTTGAACCCCTCAATTCCATTCGACTTCGGAGTTTGCAATCCTTCAGGCCAGGATGACAAGGTGATGCCATATTCTTCAGCAATCGCGCACCAGAGTGAAAAGAGTGATAAGCCCTCACCTTCGGCTTGAAGATACGCATCAAATGCGGTTTGGCGCGTCTTCGACAGTGGTTCAGCTAGGAGAATTTCTAGTGCTTGCTTTTTGGCACTCCACACAGCATCTCGATCAAGTAAATCACTTGAGTAGTTCATTGGTTTCAGTGAACTTGCAAGCGATTCAATCTTCTTTCGTGATTTCGCATCGAGTTTCATAAACTCAGGGATAGTCTCGATACTCAAATAAATCGGATTGAAAAATCTTCGGGTGGCTGGCAAATAGGGACTTGGTGCCATTGGTGGTGAGACTTCAGCGGCATGCATAGGGTTGACGAGAACAAAACCTGCGCCTTTCTTACCGCCCCACTGACTCAGTGTTGCAAGATCCCGTAAGTCTCCAAGCCCCCACGATTGTTCAGAACGGGTCGCATACAACTGCGCCATCAATCCCCACGTTTTCTTACTACGCATTGCTTTCGGTAATTCCAAATAGTTTGGTGTAACCACAAGCACACATGTTGCTGTCAGTGGATGTTTGGGATCCGCTTCGCTGACAGCCGTAATCGTGTGCCAGCCAAGTGGTAAATCTCCACGAGCGACAAAAGTTGCTTCGCCAACCAGTGCTCCATCAATCATTCGAGGTGGCACATATCGATCAACTTGAGCAAGAGGTTGACGAGTTCCTTGTTCTAAATCTGTCCAAACAACAAGTGGTGCCCCATCTGGTACATGTACTTGGAATTGTTTTTCTTCACCCTGTCTGGCAACCACTACATGCGGAAGCATTCGCCGCCACGCATCATTATTGATTCGATCCCAGGCGGCTTTTCTTCCTTGAGCAGTCGTAACATCGACTTTCAAGGCTGCTAAAACTTTTTCAAGAGTTTGGGATGAAATGACAACGTGATTACCGCTTTGGTCATAGTATTCAGTGGCAACGCCGAGTGCGGAAGCTAACTCAACCACTTCCGGATGTGGGGCTTGCCAGACGACCATCGTTTCATCCTTTTCATCTCACTAGGCATAGCGTAGATTGCACGGTATTCCCATTAAGGTATCACTATGAGTTTCGTGGCAAAGACAAGTGGGTTCGAGGCCTTTTTTGAAACCCTTCCGGCATTCATCATTAGCAGCGTCGTGGTTGCGATTATTGCTGACTTTGTGGTCGGCAGAATCATTCGCCGAACGGTGTCAAAAGCAGCGAAATCAGCGCAACGAGAGCGACTTGGCACTGAAAAGAAAAATGCCAGAACCCAGGAACTCACAGATTTATTGATGGGTGAACGCCGCGAACAGCGTGCAGAGTCGATTGGTTCACTCCTACGAAGTTTTATGAAACTACTCATCTGGGGAACAACGCTTCTTGTTATCCTGACGAAACTTGGCATTGAAATTGGACCATTACTTGCTAGTGCTGGTGTGGTCGGTGTTGCGCTTGGTTTTGGTGCACAAACCCTCGTCAAGGATTATCTTGCTGGCATCTTTTTGATTATTGAAGATCAGTTCGGTGTCGGCGATGTTGTCGATCTTGGAGATGCGATTGGAACGGTTGAAGAAATCCGACTTCGTACCACACGGGTTCGCGATCTTTCAGGTGTTGTTTGGTACATTCGAAATGGCGAAATTATTCGCGTTGCAAACAAAAGCCAGGGTTGGACTATGGCATCAATTGAATTACCTGTGGCTTACGACGAAGATCTAGAGCGAATCCGGGAACTTGTTTCCAATGTTGGAACCCAGATGGATGAAGATCCTCAATTCGATGACATTCTGCTCAGCAAACCAGAATTCGCAGGCGTTGAATCTGTTAGCGGTGAAGCAGTCTTTATTCGAATCTTTGCCAAAGCGGCTCCTCAGCAGCAAGTTGCTCTAGCTCGAGCAATTCGCGAGCGAATGAAACTTGCATTTGATGAAGCAGGTGTCAAGGTGCCTGTGGTTGCACGACCGTACCCAACCCAACCTCCCAAGAGTGTATGAGTGCTACATTGTTTGAACGCGTCGGTGGCGAAAATTTCTTTCGTCAACTTGTTACCGACTTTTATCGAGGTGTAGTAACCGATCCAATTCTGCGTCCTATGTATCCAGAGTCTGATCTTGATGGTGCAATCGAGCGACTGACGTTGTTCCTGATTCAATATTGGGGAGGACCGGAGACGTATTCAGAATTGCGAGGACATCCCCGCCTTCGAATGCGTCACGCAGCTTATGCAATCGATCATGAGGCTCGAGATGCCTGGCTTGGGCATATGCTGGCAGCACTTGACCTTCAAAAACTTGAAGCAGATGTTGATAGTGAAATTCGAACGTACTTGATTTCAACTGCAAATTTTCTTGTCAACACACAATCTCCTGAGGTGCGAGCCATCACACCTGAAAACATCATTAAACCACTACCCTAACGCGCCTACGAAGGAGAAACATGACCCGCGAACTTCATGTCAGTGGCCGTATTCATGCTGATAACGCACCCGATGATTGGTGGCGCGAATCTGTCATCTACCAGATTTATCCCAAATCCTGGGCTGATAGCAACGGCGATGGCTATGGTGATTTACCTGGCATTCGCTCACGACTTGGGTATTTAGCTGAACTTGGTATTGATGCAATTTGGTTTTCTCCTTTCTTTGTCGGCCCCCAAAAAGATGGTGGGTACGACGTCTCAAACTACCGAGACATTGATCCGCTTTTTGGAACGCTTGAAGATGCCGAACTGATGATTGCTGAAGCGCATGCTCTTGGCATCAAAGTCTTAGTTGATATTGTGCCAAATCACTCAAGCAATGAGCATCGATTCTTTCAAGCGGCGCTGAAGACTCCTCCCCTGAGTGAAGAGTGGCAGCGGTATCACTGCGTGCGCGGTAAAGGTGACAATGGTGAATTACCACCAAACTCGTGGCGATCGATTTTCTCAGGTCCTGCATGGACTCAAATTCACTTTGAAGGAAAAGCAACCGGCTACTGGTATTTACACCTCTTTGATGATTCACAACCTGATGTCAACTGGGAAAATCAAGATGTCATCGACGAGTTTGATGCAACCCTACGTTTCTGGTTTGACCGAGGTGTTGATGGATTTCGAATTGACGTAGCGCACGGACTGATCAAAGCGGACGGCTATCCTGAATCAGAAGGTGAAGAGAAAGTTCACGATGAACATGGTGGATTACTCGATGTGATTCCGATGCCTTACTTTGATCAGCCAGGCGTTCACGAAATCTACCGTCGTTGGCGATCAATCGCTGATGAATACACTC
>JBDLTY010000121.1:0-2709 GCA_039805585.1 Actinomycetota bacterium
AGGACAGTCTTTAATTCAATTGCCAATAGCTATACGAAAGCGCTGAGGCAATAATCAGCCAGCCTTGGTAAGGCAATAGAAACCAGGCAATTAAGAGATTGCTCATGAAACATAGTATGACAATGCCCACTGTGAAAACTGCTGCAGCGATAAGTGCATAACTCGCAATTTCAAGATTATGTGGAACATAGAAATAGTAAGACCAGGCAAGTGCAGCGAGCACGCTTGCAAGCAACAACAAAATCCAGATACTTGCAATCATTGGTTTGGCGCGGAGCATCACCTGCGCACCAGCAATCGCAAGCACAACAAAGTTGTATGGCCAGATGAGTCCAAACACCCAATCGGGAGGTTGAAAACTAGGACGATTCAAACTTGAGTACCAAGCATTTGAGTTAGACACCCACAAACCAGAGAAGGCTGCATATGAAATCACGATTGCTATTACAGCCACCACGGCAAAAGTTCTCCAGGTCACACTTCCACGCTATACCAAAGAGAGGAACACAACAAGATTCATTAGATTTATGCCATGGAGATTTTCGGGATTGTCGTTGCAGTTCTGCTTTCCTATGTCCTATACAGGCTTCGTAATCGCCCCAAAAAAATTGGTAGGCGATGGATAGTTGAAGCACTCGAACAAGAAACCACGGGTGGCGCAATTCTCCTCGTGGCTGCTGTTTCGGCAATGATTATCGCCAATACAGGACTTTCCGACACGTACTTTTCTGTCCGCGACACATACATAGGTGTCGAAGCTCTCCATCTCAATCTCACCATTGGAAAATGGGCAGCAGATGGACTACTTGCAATCTTCTTCTTTGTCGCAGGAATGGAACTCAAGCACGAACTCACAGTCGGAACCCTGAGCGATCCACGAAGGGCTGCAGTTCCAATTGCTGCAGCACTTGGAGGGATGGCGGTACCTGCATTAATTTTCGTGGGATTTAATCTGAATAATTCATCGGCACTGAATGGCTGGGCGATTCCAATGGCAACTGACATTGCTTTTGCTTTGGCAGTTCTCTCTGTAGCAGGTCCTCGTTTGCCGGTGGCTGTCCGAGCATTTCTGTTGACACTTGCAGTCGTTGATGATCTTGGTGCAATTCTTATCATTGCTGTTTTTTATACCCTTTCACTCAGCACTATGGCTCTGCTTGCATCGCTTGCATCAATTGGTCTTTTTGGAATACTCCATTCAAAGGGTTATGCACGATGGTGGAATGCACTTCCACTAGCTCTCTGTGCTTGGGGCTTTATGCATGCAAGTGGAGTACACGCGACAGTTGCAGGTCTTGCTCTTGGATTACTGATTCCAATTACAAAAGATGAAGATAATCCCTCACCCTACTCTGAAAAATATGGGAAAACGTGGCATCCAATTTCAGCAGGCTTCGCTGTTCCGCTCTTTGCGTTTTTTGCAGCAGGTGTGAATGTTTCCGAAGTTGGACTGGAAAACTTTGATCTCAATCTTGCACTCGGAATCTCACTCGGACTACTCATTGGAAAACCAGTCGGCATTATTGGTTTTGCCTGGCTTACCACAAAGGTTTCCAAAGCAGAACTCAATCCCCAGATTCGCTGGCGAGATGTTTCTGCAATAGGACTACTGGGAGCAATTGGATTCACAGTGTCTCTACTCATTACCGAACTTGCATTTAGGGATTCAGTCAGTCAACTATCTGAAGGAAAACTTGCTGTCTTTAGCGCAAGTGTTCTCGCGGCAATTCTCGCTTCCATCTTACTTTGGCTCTCAAATCGCAAAACTCCCAAGACGACACATGAGTAGCGAAATACCTGAAGATCTGTGGCAGGCTTATTGCAACACAGATCTCATCTTTCACATAGACGGTAAGGGTTTTCGGCTCATACCTGATAACAACGGCGATAACCAGTGGCCATGGCCTGCAACTATCGAACAAATCGCCATAATCAGTGCCATCAATCCATTCAGTGAGCCAAGTGGGAGCAATGAAATTCCTGTTCTTCAAGCATCTATGCAAACAGAACTTGAGAATCTCAACTACACCTTCCTCCAATGCATAGGAACAGATCCATCAAATGAATGGCAGGAAGAGTCATTTCTCGTTCTTAACCCGGATGAAGTACATCTCTCAAGGCTGTGCCATGATTTTAAACAATATGCGTATTTTCTATGGACGAAAGATTCGTGGAGCGTAAAAAGTGTCGTGAGTTCCAAAGTTTTTCGAACAAACTGGAACCTAGTGGAAACTACTCGTTGATTTCACTCTCAGGGCCGGCAAAATCTTCAGGTCGATGCGGTAGATGCTGAACTTTTTCTTTCTGCCAGGCACGGTAGGCAAGAACTCCTGTGAAGATGAGAATAAATGCTAGGTAACTCAATTCAACTATTGCTCCACTGAGTCCAAAGCTAGCCAGAATGGTTCGGCCGTTGAGCAAGAGCACAAGTCCACCAACAATGACACCAAGTGGTGCGTGAGGCATGCGTCCCGATAACTTCGCAGCAAACGGAGCCATGATCACGCCACCAAGTAGTAGGCCACCTACGACAACAAGATCAATCTTGTTGTCGTTTGAGGGGTTCGTAATAAACGCTGTAATAAACCCAGCACTTGCAGCAACCGCCACAAGGAACTCTGAAGCACTCACAGTTCCGATTACAAAGCGAGGATGAGTTTTCGTCAGCGTCAACAAAGTTGGAGTTGTTATCGGGCCCCAGCCACCACC
>JBDLTY010000122.1:0-2871 GCA_039805585.1 Actinomycetota bacterium
CATCCGAATTACTTGCTCTTTTGTTGGCAACAACCATCGCTGTAATTACCCCAACAAACATGATGATCAAACCGATTGGTGCTGTGACAAGAAGTGCCCAGCCAGCACCGGCTGGACCACAAGAACTTTCATTGCCATTTCCGCCACAAAACAGGAATACACCAACGACGCCGAACACCAAAGGCCAGAACCCAAAAATTAACCCAGCGACAAATATTGTGCAGCCAACATTTCGCTTTTTGGGTGAACCTTCACCTCTTGGCATGCTTTCAGGCTCTTGTGTCACTCTGCTCCCTCAGTAAAACACAGATTGAACTCTACGCATTGGGAATGCCATTTAAGCGGATTGCTGAAAACTGAGGGTATGCACAGAGTGAGGATGCGAAGCCGGGACTTTAGACCCTAAGCAAAATCGGTTCAAAATGCCACAATTCCCTCATCAACCAGTTGAAAGGTTATGAGTGTGAGTTCTTTGGATCTTGCCCGTTGGCAATTTGGTATTACGACTGTGTATCACTTCTTATTTGTGCCAATCACCATTGGCACATCGTTTCTTGTGGCAATGTTACAAACCGCTTGGTTTAGAACAAACAATGAAAAGTACTTACGAGCAACGAAGTTCTTTGGGAAGTTGCTACTCATCAACTTTGCCATGGGTGTGGTAACAGGTATTGTTCAAGAATTTCAGTTTGGAATGAATTGGTCTGAATACTCCCGATTTGTTGGCGATATTTTTGGTGCTCCATTGGCAGTAGAAGGACTTGTGGCATTTTTCTTGGAATCAACATTCTTAGGACTGTGGATTTTTGGTTGGGATCGATTGCCGAAAAAGATTCACCTTGCGACAATCTGGCTGGCTGCAATTGGTACAGCACTTTCTGCATATTTCATCTTGGCTGCAAACGCATTTATGCAGCATCCCGTGGGATTCACAATTAATCCTGAAACGAATCGAGCAGAGCTTACGAATTTCATGGAAATGCTCACCCAGAACACAGCAGTGATTGCCTGGGCCCACACGATGGCCGCCTCTTTCTTAGTTAGCGGCGCATTTGTTGCGGGAATTAGCGCTTATCTTCTCCTCAAAGATCGTGGAGCAGATATGGCCCGCACGACACTTCGATTTGGTGCTGTGGTGACATTGATTGCTGGTGTTGCTGTTTCAATAACAGGCGATATAGATTCGAAAATTATGGTGCAACAACAGCCGATGAAGATGGCTGCGGCCGAGGGTTTGTATCAAACTGAAACCAATGCTGGATTCTCAATACTCACTATCGGAAATCTTGAAGGCACCGAATCTGTATTTGAAATTAAGGTCCCAGGGCTACTTTCTTATTTATCAATAGGTTCAACTGATGGCGAAGTAAGAGGAATTAATGACCTGCAGGCCGAATATGTGCAGCTCTATGACGCTGGCTGGTATGCACCAAATATTCCAACCACTTATTGGTCATTTAGGTTGATGATTGGATTTGGAATGCTGGCAATGCTCTATGGAATGGTTGCATTGTGGTTGACCAGAAAGAATAAAACTCCTCGATCTCGTTGGTTTATGGCTGCCTCGATCGCTATTCCATTTATGCCGCTTGTTGCGATGAGTTTTGGCTGGATATTCACCGAACTTGGTCGTCAACCATGGCTTGTATTTGGACAACTACAAACTGCTGCCGGCGTTTCACCAGGAGTGACAGCAGCGAATGTGCTTGCCACGATGATTGGCTTCACACTGCTCTATGGAATCTTGGCAGTCATTGAATTCGGATTATTGAAACGAGCAATTGTTCAAGGCCCTCCACCAAGTGTGGAAGATCCGTTTGAAAAGCAACAAGCAGAAACAAAAGAATTGACCTTCGCGTACTAGGAGAGATGATGTTTGAACTGAATACTTTACAGAACGTTTGGATCATTCTGATAGCAGTGCTATGGGTGGGCTACTTCGTCTTGGAGGGTTTTGACTTTGGCGTTGGCATTCTGCTTCCTGTTATTGGAAAAAATGAAGCAGAGAAACGAACTCTTATGACAACGCTTGGGCCTTTATGGGATGGAAACGAAGTGTGGTTACTCGTCGCAGGTGGAGCAACGTTCGCTGCTTTCCCTGAGTGGTATGCAACATTATTCAGCGGTTTCTATCTTCCCCTCTTTCTCATTCTCGTCGCACTCATTATTCGTGGTGTTGCATTTGAGTATCGAAGTAAGCATGGGGATATGACTTGGCGAAGCCGCTGGGACAAAGCAATTGTGGTGGGTTCATTTATTCCAGCATTGCTGTGGGGCGTTGCCTTTGCAAACCTTGCTCGCGGTGTAGAAATTGAGATTCTTCCTAGCGGTGGATTTGTCTACACGGGAGGCTTCTTTGCATTGCTCAATCCGTTTGCATTGCTTGGTGGGTTGGTCACGCTTACGCTCTTCATGACCCATGGAGCAATCTTCATTTCATTGAAAACTGATGGCGAAATTCGATATCGTGCTCGCAAAATCGCACTACAGCTTGGATTAGTTGCCACCGTTCTAGCAGTGACATTCCTCCTGTGGGGACAACTTGCCTACTCCAACAACACGTGGACGTGGATTCCAGTGGGAATTGCTGCTGTTTCTTGGTTGGTTGGACTCTTTGCGATGGCAAAAGGACGTGAAGGCTTTTCGTTCACTGCAAGTGCTCTTACACTCGCGATGGCAGTTGCCACAATCATTGGTTGGATGTATCCAAACGTCATGCCGCATATAGATCGATCGCAGACAGGTTTAAATATCTATAACGCTTCATCAACCGAGATGACGTTGAAGATTATGACAATTGTTGCACTTGTGATGACTCCAATTGTGTTGCTTTATCAAGGTTGGACGTACTGGGTGTTTCGCAAGCGATTG
>JBDLTY010000123.1:0-2919 GCA_039805585.1 Actinomycetota bacterium
TAACTGTTTTGATGTTCTTGCCGACTAAATGTCGTTTAACACCTTCAGTTTCAAGTGCTTGGGCAATCAAATCCGATTCAGAGATATCGGCTGCCACTTCGATGCGATCACGAACTTTACCTAGCACCTGGATAACGCAGGTTACGGTGTCTTCAACCAAAAGAGCCTGGTCGATAGTCGGCCAGCCTGCAAGCATGACTGTTGGCGGATGTCCAAGTACTTGCCACATGTCTTCAGCTGTGTATGGGGCAAAGAGTGATAACAGAATTGCCAATGATTCAACTCCCTCTCTTACTGCCGGGTCACTGGTTGAAACTCCTGAATCAATCGCCTTTCGAATCCCATTCACTAACTCCATTGATTTAGCGACCGCAACATTAAATCGATACGATTCAACGGCCAATCCCGCCTCATGCATTAACTTATGTGTCAGGCGTCGCACTTCAACTGAACCTTCACGCGGGTCCGTTCCAGGTTCGGATGTGACGTCGTGAGCAAGACGCCAGGCTCTTGCTAGAAATTTCTTTGAAGCACTTGGTGAAACATCGGCCCAGTCAACGTCGTCTTCAGGTGGACCGGCAAACACCATTGATAAACGGATGGCATCAACTCCATGTTTTGCAAGTTCGTCAGAAAGTGCTACCAAGTTACCGCGACTCTTAGACATAGCCGAACCATCCATCAGGACCATTCCTTGATTCAATAATCTCGTAAATGGTTCGTTGAATTCAATCAACTTCATGTCAAACAAAACTTTTGTGAAAAATCGCGCGTAGAGCAGATGCAAAATAGCATGAGTTACTCCACCAACATACTGGTCGACTGGCAACCACTCTTTGGCAAGTTGTGAATCAAATGGTTTTTCATGATTATTGGGATCAAGAAAGCGCAAGAAGTACCATGAAGAATCTACGAACGTATCCATAGTGTCTGAGTCACGCTGTGCGGGCCCTTGACATTCAGGGCAAGGGACTTCAAGCCAATCTTTCGCTGCACCTAGTGGTGAAGATCCTTTGGGACTTAAATCAAGTCCGGATGCATCCGGTAATTGGACTGGAAGTTCTGTTTCTGGCACTGGTACTTCACCACACGCAGGGCAATGAATTATTGGAAAAGGTGTGCCCCAATATCGCTGACGTGAAATAAGCCAGTCTCTGAGACGATAGTTCACACTTTTGCGCGCCTTATTCTCTTTTGCTAATTCTTCAATGACTTTTTCAATCGCTTGACTTGTGTTCAAACCATTGAGGGAACCTGAATTAATGTGAATACCATCATCAGATGTTGCAGTTCGACTAGTAATGGGGTTTTCATCTGATTCAACTACAATCCGAATTGGCAAATCAAAGGTTAGTGCGAATTCCAAGTCACGTTGATCATGAGCTGGAACTGCCATGATTGCTCCAGTTCCGTAGTCGGCAAGTACATAATCTGATGCATAGATTGGTAACTTTTCGCCATTGACTGGATTGATTGCAAAACGCTGAAGGAAAACGCCAGTCTTTTCACGAGTTGTAGATAAGCGTTCAATCTCAGATGTTTGTTTAACTTTTTCAAGATAGGTATGAAATTCTGCCTCTACCGAAGTTCCCCGAACAAGTTCAAGTGCTAGATCACTATCAGCCGCTACTACGAAGAATGTTGCACCGTACAACGTATCTGGTCTGGTCGTATAAATTGTTACGGATTTGGACAGCCCTTCAATTTCAAATTCAACTTCAGCGCCAACAGACTTACCAATCCAATTGCGCTGCATCAAAAGAACTTTGTCTGGCCAATTACCCTCGAGTTGTTGCATATCATCAAGCAATCGATCCGCATAGTCAGTGATTTTGAAATACCACTGCGTCAAATTCTTCTTTGTCACCACTGAGTCGCAACGCTCACACAATCCAGCGACGACCTGTTCATTGGCAAGCACCGTCTGACAACTTGTGCACCAGTTAACTGCACTTGCTTTACGGTAGGCAAGGCCTTGTTTATACATCTGCAAAAAGAACCATTGATTCCACTTGTAATACTCAGGGTCACACGTATTCAATACTCGTTGCCAATCAAATGAGCAGGCGTAATTTCTCATCGATGCTTTTTGCGTTGCGATGTTGGCATAGGTCCATGTGCGTGGATTTTCGCCACGCTTGATTGCTGCATTTTCTGCGGGTAGTCCAAAAGCATCCCAGCCAATTGGATGCATGACATTAAAGCCCTTTTGCACCCAGTACCGAGCAATCACATCACCTAACGCATACGCCTCTGCGTGGCCCATGTGTAAATCACCTGAGGGATACGGAAACATGTCCAGGACATACTTCTTCTCACGCAGATCGTTTTCCTTAGCTGAATTGAAAGGTTCAATCTCATCCCAAACACTCAACCAGCGCTCTTGGATGACATGAGGGTCAAAGGTGTGTGACTCTTGATTCACGTCTTTGACTCCTTACAACTTTCTCGGTGGAGCTGAGGGGACTTGAACCCCTGACCCCCTGCATGCCATGCAGGTGCGCTACCAGCTGCGCCACAGCCCCGAGTGGGTGCGAAGGATACCCTACGGGTTATTCAAGTGGCGCTTTCTCTTCAGGCAGAGGAAGTTCTGGACAGTCTTTCCAGAGTCGTTCTAATTCGTAGTAGGCGCGCTCTTCGGCATGTTGAATGTGCACCACGATATCGCCGTAATCAAGTAAAACCCAGCGCCCAAGTTGTTCACCTTCGCGGCGAAGCGGATCAACATCAATTTGATCGAGTTTCTCTTCAACTGCATCCACTGCTGCCCGAACCTGCCGATCATTTTGTGCAGTGGCCAGCACAAAAATATCCGTTAATCCAATTCGGTCACTCACATCAATTAACTTGATATCAGTTGCAAGTTTCTCTCGACACGCTTCAACTGCTAGGTAAGCCCATTGCAATGCTTTATCGGTT
>JBDLTY010000124.1:0-5756 GCA_039805585.1 Actinomycetota bacterium
CAACAATCGTTGAAAAAAGGAAACACCTGGGGGTATCACGAATGGCTACGCAATGTATTGCAACTTGATGGCAGTGGCGAAAGCCCCCAAATCAAATTCGGCAACTACAGTAATTTGGTAGAACGCTGGGCGAATGTCTTTGGAGCCCAGAACGTAGTCGTGGTGATTGTTGATGAAAGTACTCCGAATCTCATCTTTGACGCTTTTCATGAGATTCTCAATCTAAAGCCGGACTCCATTGTCAAAGTTAAGGACTCTGCACTTAATCGCTCATTAACGACTGAAGAAACTGTGCTGCTTGCTGCACTGAATGAATCATTCAAAAATGAAGGCTCTTGGAAAGAGTATTCAACATTTGTGAGAAATCACATCGTGAAGTCATGGTCAGGGCGAGAGGCTTCACAGGATCACACCAAGATTCATACCCCAGAGTGGGCTATCGACAAAGCGGTTGAAATCGCAGAGCGAAATGTTGCTCATCTCAAAGAGCTCAACGTGAAAGTACTTGGCGATCTAGAGCATCTTGCTTCAAGAAATGTGCTGATTGGCGATACCTCTGAGTCGAGTGTCATCCCGGCTCGGCTTGCTAGCGAAACGCTCTTGAATCTTCAACGCAGATTTGCGAAACGATTGCAACGCAGAGATGATCGCATCAAGCGACTACTTGCTCAAAAGCGGCCGCTCTACAAAGTCATTCTGCGACGCTTTAAGAAGTAGCTCTAGCTGTATTCACCCTCGTCGGCTGCCATTGGCTGATCTGGTGTTGTCTTTTGCACTTGCAGCAAGAATTCAAAGTTGCTCTTCGTTTCCTTCAATTTCGTTAGCAACAATTCAATCGATTGCGTATCTTCAAGCGCATGAAGCACACGACGAAGCTTCCAGACAACTTTCAATTCATCCGGTGCAAGCAAGATTTCTTCACGCCTGGTGCCAGAGGATGCGATGTCAACAGCTGGGAAGATACGACGATCTGCAATTCGACGATCAAGCTTCAATTCCATGTTACCTGTGCCCTTGAACTCTTCAAAGATCACTTCGTCCATTCGGCTACCAGTTTCAACAAGTGCAGTCGCCAAAATGGTCAATGAGCCACCATTTTCGATATTTCGAGCAGCACCAAAGAACTTCTTTGGCGGATAGAGAGCCGCCGAATCGACACCACCGGAAAGAATTCGCCCAGAAGGAGGAGCTGACAAGTTGTAGGCGCGACCTAGACGAGTCATGGAGTCAAGTAACACCACCACATCGTGTCCAAGTTCTACTAATCGCTTTGCCCTTTCAATCGCGAGCTCTGCTGCAATCGTGTGATCTTCGGCAGGACGATCGAAGGTAGAGGCGATAACTTCACCTTTGACGGTGCGTTGCATATCGGTAACTTCTTCAGGACGCTCATCGACAAGAACCACCATCAAATGAACTTCAGGATTGTTTTCAACAATCGCATTGGCAATCTGCTGCAACACAATGGTCTTACCTGCTTTTGGAGGAGAAACAATCAATCCGCGTTGTCCCTTACCAATAGGCGCAACAATGTCAATCACACGTGTGGTGAGGTTATTTGGAACAGTTTCAAGTCGAAGACGCTCTTGTGGGTAGAGCGGCGTGAGTTTGTTGAAGTCAACTCGGTTACGTGCTTCTTCAACACTCATTCCATTGACTGAGTCCACCCGAACCAGTGGGTTGAACTTCTGTCGTGGCTTGTCGTCTCCACCTTCTTTTGGTTGACGAACAAGCCCGGTGATTTGATCACCCTTACGAAGTCCATATTTCTTCACCAGTCCAAGTGAGACGTACACATCGTTTGGTGATGGCAGATAGCCAGTTGTTCTCACAAAAGCGTAGGAATCAAGGATGTCCAAAATTCCAGCACATGGTGCTGTGACATCATCTTCTGAGAGTTCTTCTGGGTTTCTGCGATCTCGTCGATCAAAGCGACGGCGATGTCCGCCACGTTCCCCATTCGACTCTTCAGTTGATTCAGCCGCAGGCTTACTCGGCTTCGCCTCTTTTTGTGCGGCGGTGATTGCGTCAATCAATTCTTGTTTCTTCATTGTTGCTGCGCCTTCAATCTTTAACTTGGCAGCAAGTTTCTTGAGTTCGGGCAACTTCATGTCATCAAGCCCATTTGTGGATTCGCTCACGCGATAACCTTCCAGTGATTTTTATGTAATTGGGTTTGAAACCCATGAACTACCTATTCGGTAGGGGAATACTAGCAAGTGGGTGGCAATTTGCTGAATCGACCCTCAGGCAGGGTGAGTACCTGGGCAGGATCATCCCATCCCTCATACACTCAGGTCTCAACGTTGCACCTTTGAGAGGAAACCATGACCGACGCAGCCAAGTGCCCAGTGCCTCACGGATCACTTACCCATTTGGGTCAGTCCAATACCAATTGGTGGCCAAATGCACTCAATCTCGAGATTCTTCATCAGCATGACACAAAGTCAAACCCAATGGGAAGTGACTTCAACTACTTAGAAGAACTCAAGAAACTTGATGTTGCAGCATTGAAAAAAGATCTTCACGACTTGATGACTGATTCCCAAGATTGGTGGCCTGCTGACTGGGGTCACTATGGAGGACTCTTCATTCGTCTCACGTGGCACGCAGCAGGTTCATACCGTGTTGCGGATGGTCGCGGCGGTGCAGGAACCGGAAATCAGCGTTTTGCTCCTTTGAACTCTTGGCCAGATAACGCAAACCTTGACAAAGCTCGCCGACTGCTTTGGCCTATCAAGAAAAAGTACGGAAATAAAGTGAGCTGGGCAGATTTGCTCGCATACGCTGGAACGATTGCTTATGAATCCATGGGACTGAAGGTTTACGGGTTCTCTTTTGGTCGAGCAGATATTTGGCATCCAGAACTTGATATTTATTGGGGTAACGAAAAAGAATGGCTCGCACCCTCAGATTCCCGCTATGGCGATCTCACTGATGCAACGACCATGGAAAATCCACTTGCTGCTGTGCAGATGGGTTTGATTTATGTCAACCCACAAGGAATCAATGGTGTACCTAATCCACTGAATACTGCCACGCATATTCGTGAGACTTTTGCGCGTATGGATATGAACGATGTAGAAACTGTGGCATTGATTGCCGGTGGTCATACAGTTGGTAAAGCGCACGGGTTTGGAAGAGCTGAAAATCTTGGACCTGCCCCAGAAGGAGCAGACATTGCTGAAGCCGGCCTTGGCTGGATGAATCACACATCGCGTGGTGTTGGCAGAAATACAGTTACCAGTGGATTAGAAGGTGCCTGGACTACGCATCCAACAAAGTGGGACAACGGGTATTTTGATTTGCTCTTTAAATATGAATGGGAACTCAAAACCTCACCAGCTGGTGCAAAGCAATGGGAACCTATCAACATCGCTGAAGAAGACAAACCAGTCGATGTTGAAGATCCATCAATTCGCTACAACCCAATGATGACTGATGCTGATATTGCAATGATTACAGATCCTATCTATCTTGAAATTTCAAAGAAGTTCCACCAGGATCCTGATTACTTGAGCGAAGTTTTCGCTCGAGCTTGGTTCAAACTCACCCATCGTGATCTTGGACCGAAGTCTCGCTATTTCGGTCCAGATGTCCCAGCCGAAGATTTGATTTGGCAGGATCCTGTACCACGGGGCAACACCAACTATGACGTTGAAGCGCTCAAAGCGAAAATTGCAGCAAGTGGACTATCAGTCTCTGAGTTGGTAACAACTGCGTGGGATAGTGCCAGAACATTTCGTGGATCAGATAATCGTGGTGGAGCGAATGGCGCACGCATTCGTCTTGAGCCTCAGAAAAACTGGGAAGGAAATGAGCCAGAACGACTTCAGAAAGTTCTGAAAGTTCTCGAACCGCTTGCCAAAGAAGCAGGTGCATCACTTGCTGATGTGATTGTGCTCGCTGGCAATGTCGGAATAGAAAAAGCAGCGAAAGCTGCTGGTGTTGATGTCACTGTGCCATTTGCACCAGGTCGTGGTGATGCAACACAGGATCAAACTGATATCGCATCATTTGAACCACTTGAACCAATCCATGATGGCTTTAGAAACTATCAACAGAAGAACTACGTGGTCAGTCCAGAGGAACTCTTACTCGATAGAGCACAACTTATGGGTCTCACAGGACCAGAAATGACAGTGCTTCTTGGAGGGTTACGTGTGATTGGTGCGAACTTCGCAGGCTCGAAACACGGAGTCTTCACCGAGCGCGTTGGAGCACTCACCAATGACTTTTTCGTAAATCTCACAGACATGAAATATGTTTGGGAGCCAGTTGGGGAAAATCTCTATAACTTACGAGAAAGAAAAACAGGTGCAGTTGCTTTCACAGCAACTCGTGCTGATCTCGTCTTTGGTTCAAACTCTATCTTGCGCGCATACGCTGAGGTCTACGCACAAGATGACAATCAAGGGAAATTCGTCGAGGATTTTGTGTCAGCATGGACAAAAGTCATGAATGCTGACCGCTTTGATTTGAACTAGTCTTTTTGAATCAGGACCACATGCTTCTCGTGTGGTCCTGATTTTTATTGATTCGTTAAATCATTCTTACAAGGAATTGTTATAAGCCCGTTCGAGTTCCGCTAGGTCAATCTTTTTCATGTCAAGCATTGCCTTCGTAGCCCTTCCTGCTCCAGCTTTATCATTACCATTGAGATACTTGAGCATCTCAGGTGAAGTAACCTGCCAGGAAATACCGAACTTATCGATAAGCCAACCACATTGACTCTCTTGTCCGCCATCCTCAGTAAGCAGTTTCCAGTACTTGTCTATTTCAGCCTGATCCTGGCACGGAATTTGAAATGAGAACACGAAAGTATGTGTTACGTCTCTTCCCATATTCAAACCAATAAACGGCCTTCCGAAAATCTTGAAATTGACGACAATCTCTTCACCTTTTTGATTGCCGGGAGTGTCAGTTGGTGCAATCCAGTTATCGATCAGTTCGCTTTCTGGAAATATGGAGGTGTAAAACGATGCAGCTTCGCGTGCATTGTCGCGAAACATAATGCAGGTGATAAGTTCCATTAATTCCCGATTCTTCAAAGGCAACTAATTCGTCAGTGGCACTGAATGCGCACCAAGGAGTGAGACTTTCACCAATTGGGTGTCAAAATCCTCGCCAGCAATCTCTCGCACTTGCTCCTCCACAAACTCAGTGGTGAGGACTAATACAGATGGACCAGAACCAGATATCACTGCCGGTAAACCTGCTTCGCGTAGCGCATTCAAGAGCTTGAAGGATTTTGACATCGAACTCTTTCGATATTCTTGATGCAACTTGTCTTCAGTGGCTTCAAGTAATAGATGAGGCTCTTCGGTCAGTGCCGCAACAAGAAGTGAACTTCTGCCCACATTGAAACTTGCATCACTATGCGAAACAGATTCGGGGAGGGCAGCGCGGGCCTTCTTTGTACTGACTGAGCCTTCAGGAATACACAGTATTGGCCGTAGTTCAGGATGAGGTTTGATACGCAAGGATTGTGCACTTTCCCCTTCGCCCCATGCAATCGTCAATCCACCAAGCAATGCGGCAGCCACGTTATCAACATGACCTTCAAGTGTTGCCGCAAGAACAAGCGCGTCGTGATGAGGAAGTAGTTGATGTCCACCAACTACAAGAGTTCGTGCAAGTTCAATGCCACCAACAATCGCAGCCGCGGAAGATCCCATACCCCTTGCATGCGGAATATGATTCGCGCATACCAGCGCAATACCTTCAGGTCGTTCACCCATGGCATCAAATGCTGC
>JBDLTY010000125.1:0-2974 GCA_039805585.1 Actinomycetota bacterium
GCCAGCTGACGACAATGAGAGTAGCACTGCAGTTACTTTTCTTACTTGGCGTTGCAAGTATTCCAGGCTCAGTCTTTCCCCAGCGCACACAATCGCAAATCAAAGTTCGGGAGTATCTCAGTGAGAATCCTGAGATTGGTCCATGGCTTGATGGACTTGGAATGTTTGATGTGTACGGATCCATTTGGTTCACAGCCATCTATGTACTACTGATGGTTTCACTTATCGGGTGCATCATCCCGCGAACTAGAGTGCACGCCAAAGCACTTTTTATGCCACCACCTGCTTCCCCAAAACATCTCAACAAGTTTTCCAACTACCACGCATTCAATGTCAAAGCACTCGACCTGAAAATTATCGAAAGTGTTTTGAGGAACGAGAAATACAGAGTTCGGCTGGAGCATGATCACGTTGCGGGAGAGAAAGGGTATCTTCGCGAAACTGGAAATCTGCTTTTTCATATTGCGCTGCTGTTCATTTTGATTGCAGTAGCAGTCGGAAGCCTTTTTGGTTATCGAGGACAAATCATCGTCCGTGAAGGTGTTGGGATGACAAATGTGCTGGCGCAGTATGACACCTTTGCACCTGGCGCTCTTTTCAACACTGATTGGCTCGAGCCTTTTCAAGTTGAACTTCAACAACTTGAAGTTGACTTTCAATTAGCAGGAGACACTCCAGGTCAAGCACTTGATTTCAGGGCATATCTCAAACATTCGGAAGCCGACGGTGAAGAAATCGAGTCAGTTATTGGTGTGAACTCACCGCTTGACATTGGAAATGCATCAATGTTTCTGCTCGGTCACGGGTATGCACCAGTGTTTGAAATCAAAGATGCATCAGGGAATGTTATTTTCAATGATTCTGTGATTTTCCTACCTCAAAATGGAAATTTCCTCTCAACTGGTGTTATCAAGGTTCCTGATATGGATCCTCAATATGGATTTGATGGCATCTTTGCCCCAACGGCTGCCATCAATGATGAAGGTAATTTTGAGTCAATTTATCCAGATGTGGTGGATCCAATTATTTTTCTGGCCGCATTCAAAGGTGATCTTGGACTTGATGAAGGTGTTCCACAAAATGTGTTTCAACTCAATACTGAGGAATTAGAACAAGTCGGCATGAAGACTCTGTCACTTGGTGACACTTGGGAATTCGAAGATGGGTCAATTAGATTCAAACGAATCGATAGATTCGCGACCTTCAATATTGCTTCAGATCCAGGGCAAAACCTTGCCTTGATTGCAGCCCTACTTGCGATTATCGGTGTCACACTGAGTTTGTATGTGCAGCGAAGCCGCGTGTGGGTGAGATACGTATCTGCCCCTGAGGGGTACGTTGTTGAAATTGCAATGATTTCCCGTCATGAGGACCAAGACCTCGAAAGTGCTCTCGTTCACATTACCTCAGAATGTAAGCGGGCGTTAGGTGTGGAAGAATCCACACAGGAGAACAACGATGGCAATCAATAGAACCCTTGCTGAATACAGCAACACGTTCGTCTATATGAGTATGTTTGTGCTCGCCTTGAGCCTCTTTATTTTTGCGTATGCTTTCAGTCAAACTCGCGATGAAACAAAAGTTGCTTCACGAAAGAGTGGCAATATTGCAATGTCACTCACCTGGCTCTCAGCATTGTTACTCCTCATCGGTGTTGTCCTTCGTGGATTGTCTGCTGGCAGAGCGCCATGGGGGAATATGTATGAATACAGTCTTACGGGCACGCTCCTTGCACTGATTGTGTTTCTTGTCTATTCGTTAAAGCGGGATATCCGCTGGCTCGGACTGTTTGTTGTTATTCCAGCACTTCTTTCACTTGGCCTTGCAATAACAGTGCTGTATTCAGAATCAGCACAGCTAATTCCGGCCCTGAAGAGTTATTGGCTCATCATCCATGTGTTTGCAGCGATTGTAAGTGGTGGACTTTTCACGCTTGGTGCATCAGTTTCAGGATTACAAATTGTTGCAAGCCATGTTGAAAAGCGAATTGAAAGTGGCCAAGAGCCTGGAAGACTTGGATTTATTGCAAGTCGAATTCCAGATTCGAATACCCTTGATTTATTTGCATATCGAATTCACGCATTCGTGTTTCCTCTTTGGACCTTCACAGTAGTCGCTGGTGCCATTTGGGCGAGAAGTGCTTGGGGTCGATATTGGGGATGGGATCCAAAAGAAACGTGGGCATTCATTACGTGGGTGGGTTATGCCGCCTATATGCATGCGAGAATCACGATTGGTTGGAAGGGTAACAAAGCAGCCGTTATTGCGCTGGTTGCTTTTGCAACATTCATATTCAATTATTTTCTAGTGAATATCTTCTTTGTTGGATTACATTCATACGCAGGGGTTTCATAATGGTACGAATTCTTCTAATTGTTTTTCTGGCTTTTGTGCAGGTGTGGGCATTCGTTGAGGCACTTGATACGAAAAATCCACGACTGATGTCACGCTGGGCCTGGATACTCGTTACAGCACTTGTTCCGGTGATTGGCCCAGGACTCTGGTTTTTCGCAGGGAGGAACAACAACAGAATTCCCCCGCCACCACCAGATGACAATCCAGATTTTCTGAAGGGACTCTGATGACATTTCTCCGCTATACCTTGCTTCGAATGAGCATCCTGTTCCTATTCCTGATAGGTCTTTCACTGATTGGTTTACGCGGATTGGTGCTGTGGATTGTTGCAATAGGACTTTCGGGTATTGCATCACTCTATTTACTAAAGAGCCAACGAGATTCGATGAGTGAAAGCGTTGTCAATGTTGTAAGCAAAGTGAATAAAAAGATTGATGATTCGGCTAAGAAAGAAGATACCGACTAGCCACAATCCCAACACTTGTTGTGATTGCCCAAAACATCTGAGTTTTCGAAGTTTGCTGAAGCACAGTAATCAAATCTTTACCAGTACTTCCACTAAGAACACTTCTCCCGGGCCTATGCGCAAGAACACTTGCAAGAAAACCAATACCTGCAA
>JBDLTY010000126.1:0-3008 GCA_039805585.1 Actinomycetota bacterium
CGTTACAAAACCATGAAAGGTTTTCACGTCCCACGCAAAGCAGGCTGGGATTGCCATGGGTTACCTGTTGAAATCGCGGTTGAGAAAGAACTTGGCTTTTCAGGCAAGGGTGACATCGAAAATTTCGGCGTAGCAAACTTCAATCAGAAGTGTCGCGAATCAGTACTTCGTCATGTCGATGAGTTCACACAAATGACAAAGCGGATGGCGTATTGGGTTGATTTTGATGAAGCCTATTGGACCATGAACCCTGAATATATTGAAAGTGTGTGGTGGAGCCTCAAAGTAATCTTTGAAAAAGGTCTACTCGTGCAAGATCATCGAGTCTCGCCATACTGTCCACGCTGCGGAACTGGTTTATCAGATCATGAGTTAGCACAGGGGTATGAAGATGTCACCGATGATTCAGTCTATGTGAAATTCCCAGTGCGGGGTGAACTCGCTGAAAAATATCCGAATCTGTCATTGCTTATCTGGACTACAACCCCTTGGACACTGATAAGCAATACTGCAGCCGCAGTTCACCCAGATATTGAATATGCCGTTGTGAGTGAAGATGATGAAAACCACTTCATTGTCGCACTCGAGCTTGCACCGAAATTGTTTACTGAAGACATTGTTGTCAAAGAGCGAATACGTGGTAACGAACTAGAAGGCGTCTCCTACCTGCGCCCATTTGACTATGTTGATTTCCCTGAAGCACCGGCAGCTTTGCACTCCGTGCTGCTAGCAGATTTTGTAACAACAGATGAAGGTACTGGGATCGTTCATGAAGCACCCGCGTTTGGTGCCGAGGACTTAATCTTGTGCAAAAAGTATGGATTGCCTGTAGTCAATCCGATTTTGAATGACGGAACGTTTGCGACCGATGTTACGTTGGTCGGAGGAAAATTCTTCAAAGATGCTGACAAAATTATCGTCAAAGAATTGAAAGCCAAAGGTTTACTTTTCAAACACGAACCATTCCTTCACTCATACCCGCATTGTTGGCGATGCCACACTGCCTTGATTTACTATGCTCAACCCTCTTGGTACGTGAAAACAACTGCAATCAAGGATGCTCTGCTTCGAGAAAACGAATCGACCAATTGGTACCCAGAAACAATCAAATGGGGTCGATTCGGAGACTGGCTTGAAAACAACGTGGACTGGGCTCTTTCCCGTAATAGATATTGGGGAACCCCACTTCCGATATGGCGTTGCGAAAATTCTCACCTAACGTGTGTTGGATCGCTTTCTGAACTTGGAAGCTTTGCAAAAGCAGAACTTTCTTCCCTTGATCCACATCGTCCGTATGTAGACGACGTTGTTTTTGACTGCCCTGAGTGTTCAGCGCCAGCATCTCGTGTGCCAGAAGTTATCGACTGTTGGTACGACAGTGGGTCGATGCCGTTTGCGCAGTGGGGATATCCACACAAAACTAATGTTGAGATCGCAGAGGAGTATCCAGCGGATTTCATCTGTGAGGCAATCGATCAAACACGTGGGTGGTTCTACACACTCATGGCTATCGGCACACTCGTTTTTGACACATCTTCATATAAAAACGTTGTGTGTTTAGGGCACATCCTCGACGAGCAAGGTCGCAAAATGTCAAAACACTTAGGCAATGTTCTAGAGCCAGTTGGTTTGATGGATGCACACGGCGCTGATGCTCTTCGCTGGTACATGCTTGCATCCGGTTCCCCGTGGCAAGCCCGTCGCGTGGGTCACACGAATATCGCCGAGGTTGTCAGAAAGGTTCTGCTTACCTACTGGTCAACTGTCTCTTTTCATTCGCTGTACGCTCGCGAAAGTAACTTCACCTACGTGAAGAATTCTGCAACACCTATTTCATCAAGGCCACTCATCGATCAGTGGCTCTTAAACGAAAGAATCATTCTCGCTCGTGAAGTGGATGCCGCTCTCGATGTTTTTGACACTCAACGTGCCGGCAAGATAATTGCAGAATTTATTGACTTACTGTCGAATTGGTATGTTCGCCGAAATCGTCGTCGTTTCTGGGAAGGGGACGCTGCAGCGCTTGAAACCCTTCATGAAGCCCTTGAAACACTCACGCTGGTTCTCGCTCCATTCACGCCATTTATCTCAGAACGCGTTTGGCAAGATCTCTTCGTTGCAACGAACCCTGAAGTGCCATCAGTTCATTTAGCGTCCTGGCCAGACTCACTAAATACTCAAGTGGATTCGAAGTTATCAGAAGATATGCGAACGATCATTGAATTAGTTGAACTGGGTCGAGCTGCACGCGCAGAATCCAAGGTAAAAACTCGCCAACCCCTTGCTCGCGCACTCATAGGTTCACAGCACTGGACATCAATCCCAGAGGAATTACAACAGCAAGTCGCTGAAGAACTGAATGTCAAAATTGTTGAGAATTTAGCTGATGCAGATGGCGAATTAACCTCAGTGGAAGTCAAAGCTAACTTCAGAAATCTCGGTAAGCGCTATGGGAGCAACACTCAAAAGATTGCAAATCTCCTCACCTCTCTTGACCCAGAGAGTGTGAGAAATCAATTACGTACATCTGACTCTTTCACACATGTTGATGCTGAGCATGGTGAAATTCTCTTCACCCGCGATGATGTCGTGATAACGGAATTGCCAAAATCTGGCTGGGCAGTTGCATCAAATGAGGGGTTGTCGGTGGCCCTTGATCTCACGCTGAGCAAAGATTTAATTCATGAAGGGCTGGCACGAGAGATTGTCCGACTACTTCAAGAAGCACGAAAAACCTCAGGGCTTGAAGTCAGCAACCGAATTAGAGTCCACTGGAAGAGTGCAAACCATGAGGTGTGTAGCGCGATTGAAAAGCATCAGGATTGGATTGCCTCGGAAATCTTGGCACTTGAATTTCAGCAATCAGATGTTTCATTGCAATTCCGGGCAACCTCAGAAGAACTTAGTCTTCACGCTGAATTCGAAGTGAGCAATTAGATTCTTGCAACAAAGGGAATCAATAATTGGATCACAACAATCAGTACCAAAAATGACAAATCCAACGAGAT
>JBDLTY010000127.1:0-2673 GCA_039805585.1 Actinomycetota bacterium
CATCCTTTGCCCTGGCCTCTAGGTGATGAGTTTGATCCTGAATATCTTGAGCAGGGCGACAGACGAAATATTCTTGATAAGTATCGCTATTGGAAAACTAAAGCCATTAAAGCAGATCTTCAGACTACGAGGGCGAGCGTTGAAGTTGCAATTGAGAATTGGCAACACGATCTCAACATCGGCTCACTAGTGCGTACGTCAAATGCAATCAATGTTCGACGATTTCATATCATCGGCAAGAAACATTGGAATCAGCACGGAGCACTGATGACAGATAAATATCTCGATTTGATGCACCATCCAACGATTGAAGAATTTCTTGAGTATATGAAGACAAGCGGATTTCCACTCATTTGCTTTGAAAACAACACAATGTCACAGCCGCTTGAAACGTTCATATTTCCCAAAGACCCTGTCCTTGCCTTTGGTAATGAAGGTTTAGGGATGTCAGATGAACTTTTATCTGCTGCAACTCACGTTGTGCACATCAGCCAATTTGGCTCAGTGAGATCCATTAACGCATCTGCTGCTGGCGCAATAGCACTCTTTGAGTGGCATCGACAAAACTATTCGCAATAGCCGCCATCACAGCAGGGTTGGATATAGAAGCAATTCGGGCAGAAGTCTTTGCCACCTCTACGCTCTAAATCAACACTTTCACAAGCCGGACATGGTCCTGGGTCGCCCATCACGAGGCGATTCAATAATCTTCGTGTGTTGATTTCAATCGGACACGCGAAAGGTACAAGATGAGCATTGATTTTTATGGCGCTGAGTGGTGTGGTGATTGCCGCCGAAGCAAACGCCTTTTGGATTCCCTGAATGTGTCATACGTGTATCACGATGTTTCAGTGGATGATGTTGCGAAAGAAAAAGCCATTGAGATTTCTGGCAAGCAGAGCATTCCAGTCATCACCTTTAGCGACGGAACATATTTCGTTGAACCAAGTGATCCAGATTTGCGATCGAAACTTGAAGAACTTGGAATTATTTCAGCGTAAATCCTGATTTCTCATAGCATGCTTTGGATCAAATCCAAATGGTAGTTCTAGTCGATGCTGGGCCATGAGATCCTGATTCGTCAATACGTCCAGAGTGTTGCCATCGGCAGCAATCACACCGCCAGAGAGAATTACAGACCTTTCACAAAGCTCTAAGGCATACGGCAGATCGTGTGTCACCATCAACAGCGTGATATCAAGTTTTTTCAAGATTTCAGAGAGTTCACGGCGGCTTGCTGGATCAAGATTTGAACTCGGTTCATCGAGTATCAATATTTCAGGTTTCATGACAAGCACCGTCGCAAGTGCTACTCGACGTCGTTGACCAAAAGATAGATGATGCGGTGCTCTATCTTTGAATTCAAGCATGCCTACTTCCAACAGGGCATCGTGCACACGTTTCTCAATCTCGCTATCTTCAAGACCAAGATTCTTGGGACCGAATGCAACATCCTCAAAAACACTTGGCATAAACAATTGATCGTCAGGATCTTGAAAGACAATTCCAACGCGACGTCGTATTTCCTTCAACGTGTCTTTGTCAGAATCAACTTTCATACCTGCAATGACGACTTCACCAAGACCTGCCTGCAAGATTCCATTCATGTGCATGACGAGCGTTGTCTTGCCAGCCCCATTAGGACCAAGGAGCGCTACGCGCTCTCCACGAGCGATTGTGAGATTAACTCCAAATAACGCTTGGTGCCCATCAGGATAGGCAAACGCAAGTTGTCGAACTTCAAGCACACTCTTTGTCATACAAGACTTCCAATCAATAACACAAGCGCAGCCGTTGGCAAGAGAAAAGCGACATAGTCTTTTCTTGTAAAACGTTCCTTACCGAAATCCATCGTACCCTTGTAGCCGCGAGACAACATCGCAAGGTGCACTCGCTCCCCTCGCTCGTAGGACCTGATAAATAGAGCGCCAGCACTTTGGGCAAGTACCCTCCAGTGTTTCACACCTCGTGCAGTGAACCCACGGCTTTCGCGTGCAATTTTCATTCGATGCAGTTCATCGAGTACCACTGCGCTATAACGAACCATAAAACTTGCAATCTGTACCAACGTATTTGGAAGTTTGATGAAGGCAAGAGCATTCAAGATTTCCCGAGCCGGTGTCGTCGCAGCAAGAATCATGCTCGACATCACGCCAAGTGTTGCTTTTACTAATAGTCCAAAGCCTGCGATGAGACCTGCTTCAGAGAGTGAAAGTCCTAGCACTTCAACATCTGGCCCGCGACCGAAAATCGGCAACATCAATGCAAAGATCACGAATGGAACTTCAACCACCATTCGTTTCATCAACCGAAGTGGGGGGAGTTTTGAAATGCTCAATACACCAAGAATCAAGAGCAAGTAGAGGCCGAAGGTCCAGTACTCGGTGTTCGGCGTCAGCACTACGATAATAATGAAGAGCAACACGGCTATGAGTTTGCTTGCAGGATGCAAATCGTGAATAAATGAATGTCTGTGGATGTAGAGGTGATCTCCAAGCTTATGTCCATGTTCATGGACATCTACTTTTACTTCGATTGCGGTTTGCGCACCCACAAATACAACCCTACTGCTAAAAGTCCTGTGGCAAGAACACCTGTGATACCAGCGACTGCTGTTGAAAGTCTTGCATCACCAAGAAAACTCACTGTGTAATCAGCAAATGGCGAACCCGC
>JBDLTY010000128.1:0-3109 GCA_039805585.1 Actinomycetota bacterium
ATCAACGCTCGGTAATCCCAGAATGTAAACGGTTTACCTTTCAAACTTCGAGGCATCAAATCTTCGAATCCAAGATTCAGAATTTGCCCAAGTGCCTCACGCTCTTCTTTTGCCACATGTGTTGAGTTTTCAAAATCATTGATGTCCCATACATCATCGTCAGTAGGTGCGATGTTGAAATCACCCATCACTACAACGTGTTGATATTTTTTCAGGTCATCTTGTAGCGTGCGATGAAGCGCCTTGAGCCAATTGAGTTTGTACGTAAAATGATCATGACCTGGTTCTCGACCGTTTGGTACATAGAGATTCCAGATTCGTACATCACCGAATGTGCAGGCAATCGCTCGAGGTTCAATTTCATTTTCAAACAGTGGTTGATTTGGCAGATCTCGTGTCACATCAGAAATTTCTAACTTTGATAGGAATGCAACACCATTCCATCGCCCCGTTCCATGGGTGTGGCTGGTGTAGCCAAGTGCCTCAAATTGTTCATGAGGAAAGGCATCATTTGTGCACTTGAGTTCCTGTATCCCGACAAGGTCGGGTTGATGCTTTTCGCACCAGTTCAGAACTCGCTCTGTTCGAGCCCCAATTGAGTTCACGTTCCAGGTCACTATCCGCACATCCCTAGCCTAAATGAGGAAAATCGGACCATTTTTGGCTGCGTGAGCGAATGCTTGTAACCTACGCCGGTCGCTTGGCCTGGCCAAGTGAGCGCACTGCCCTCCTGCCACGGAAAGTCCGTGGCCGTAAAGCCCGTAGGAGGTATTACGTAGCATGCGGAAATATGAAGTCATGGTCATCCTTGATCCTGATTTAGAAGAAAAAACTGTTGCACCTTCTCTTGATACCTATCTCAATGTTGTCAAGAAAGATGGTGGCACCGTCAACAAAGTTGATATCTGGGGACGTCGTCGTCTTGCCTATGAAATCGAAAAGAAATCAGAAGGTATCTACGCAGTTCTTGATGTAACTTGTAATCCAGAAGCTATTGCTGAATTGGATCGTCAATTGAATCTCAATGAATCGGTTATGCGAACCAAAGTCACCCGTCCGGATGAGCGTTAATCATGGCGATTGGTGATGTCCAAGTCACATTCATTGGAAATCTAACGGCAGATCCTGAATTGCGTTTTACGCCTTCAGGTGTTGCAGTTGCTAACTTCACTGTTGCCTGCACTCCACGCACGTTAGATAAAAACACCAATGAGTGGAAAGATGGCGAAACCACCTATTTGCGTTGTCAGGTATGGCGTCAGTATGCAGAGAATGTTGCTGAATCGCTTGGTCGTGGTACACGCGTTATGGTGACTGGAAAACTTCGTCCACGCACATACGAAACTAAAGAAGGCGAAAAGCGCGTTTCTTTAGATGTTGATGTGGATGAAATTGGTCCTGTATTGCGAACAGCAACTGCAAAAGTTGCTCGTAACTCATCAGGTCAACCAACACGCAGTTCCGAAGAATCCGATACTTCTTGGGAATCTAGCACCAATGCTTGGGGTTCGGCACCAATCAGTGACGAACCTCCGTTCTAAATCGGACCATCCCGGCTAAAGAATGTCGGGCTACTTAAAGGAGCACCACGATGGCCAATGATCGTCGTCAAAAAAATGCGAAGGAAGATCCTCGCAAACTAGTAAAGAAGAAGTGCAGTTTTTGTCGTGAAGATGCAACATCTGTCGACTACAAAGATCTAGCATTACTGAAGAAATACATCTCAGACCGAGGCAAAATCCGTGCCCGTCGAGTAACAGGTTGCTGCACCCGCCACCAGCGGGATATTGCGATGGCCGTGAAAAACGCGCGGGAAATGGCATTGCTTCCTTACACCTCAACTGCCCGATAGGAGATAACGTGAAAGTTATTTTGACTCAAGCCGTCAATGGACTTGGCAATCCTGGCGATGTTGTGCAGGTAAAAGATGGCTACGGCCGTAATTACTTGCTACCACGCGGAATCGCAGTTGCATGGACAAAAGGTGGCGAAAAACAATCAACTCAAATCAAACGAGCACAAAAAGCACGTGAGATTCGTGATGTTGAACATGCCAAGGAAGTTAAAAGCCAACTTGAAAACCTTACTGTGGTTTTGAAAGTTCGCGCAGGTGACACTGGACGTCTGTTTGGATCTGTGACTGCGAATGACATTGTTCTAGCAGTCAAGCAAGCAGGTGGACCATCACTTGATAAGCGAGCAGTATCAACAAAAACTCACATCAAGAATGTTGGTAAGTTCAAGGTTGTAGTTCGTCTACACCCTGCAGTTGAAGCCGGCTTTACAATCGAGATTGTCGCGCTTTAAGAACTCAAAAAAGGTGGGGCGATTTCTATCGCCTCACCTTTTTATTTGCGTTAAATATTCAATGACTCCATCCGATGCCGCTTCAACCATAGTTAAGACTTCCAAGTAAACGTCGATGGGATAGCTGTAAGGATCTGGAACTTCTGCGCCAGGTTCAGCTTTGGGATCAAATTCTCGAAATAATCTCACTTTAGATTTCTGTTCTTCAGTTGTCGCAAGTTCTAATACATTGCGTAGATTGCTCTTATCCATCACCAGGATTAAATCAAACTCGTCAAACCATGAAGGAGTAAATTGCTTCGCCGTGTGATCATAGGTGTAACCATGGTCTTTGAGAACTTGTGCAGTGTTCGGATTAGCCTTCTCGCCAAGATGCCAATCGCCAGTCCCAGCACTTGCAACTTTGATGTCAAAACCAGCGATTTCGATTTTTCTTCGCAGAACATGTTCGGCCATAGGCGATCTGCAGATATTTCCAAGACAAACCATCGCGATTGCTTGCATTCTTCCCTCTCAAATAGTGAGATTTCCTTAATGGGTTACTTTCCCCAACCAGTGGAAATCCTAGACGCTCAAAACATGCTGATTCACCCTGTTTATCCACACGTAGTCCGAGTTTATGCACAGTTCATACGCAGGTTTTCCAGAGCGGTGCACAGGACTATCCACACACTCATCCACAGGGCGGCTGGAATTTGTCAGACCCAGAGACTAAAGAGTCCCTGTGAGTGTGTATGAGATGAGGGATCCGGGCGTCTTTGATGCCGCCTCATATGAGCGTACCCCACCGCAGGATTTAGCT
>JBDLTY010000129.1:0-5091 GCA_039805585.1 Actinomycetota bacterium
CCTTCGTGTTCATAGGCAAAGGAACGATGTGTTAGCGATGTGCGCAAAATATCGTCGGGAACTTCAAAACCAAGGACTTGCCTCAACTCTTCATAACTCACAAACGTGTCTTTCTTTTCAGTGACTCACGATGTAGTGAGAATTCCACGAATTAGACGCTGAGAATTTGACGCTTGTCGTACGTGCCGCAATTGCCACATGCACGATGACCGAGTTTCGGTGAACGACAACGGTCGCATGTCACGAGCTGCACTGGGCTGGCTTTCCATTGTGATCTGCGTGCTCGAGTGTTTGAACGCGAACTTTTACGCTTTGGTACTGCCATCGTTGAAGCCTTCCTTGTCCTCTAACAAACCCTGGAGGGCTTGCCAGCGTGGGTCGATTGATTCGTGCCCATGGCTGGGGTCTGTTTTCATCACAAACCCACAATCAGGGCATAATCCTAGACAATCATCACTACACAGAGGCGACTGAGGTAATTCAAGCACGAGAGCATCCCGCAGGGCTGGCTCAAGGTTCAATAAGTCGCCATCCATCTGAAAGGTGTCTTCGCCCATTGGCTCATAGGAATACATGTCCTGAAACTCTGCCTCTAGGTCGATTTCAAGAGGTTCAAGGCAGCGAACACATTCTGTTTTGGCAAGTGTTTGCACCTGCCCTGATGCCAAAATTCCATCAATAACGCACTCAAGTCGCAACCAGATGGTGATGGGCTCACCTTCTTTGACCTGCACATAATCTGTTCCAATTGAAGTGGGTGCATCAAAGGTACGAGTCAATTCCTGCATTGCTCCCGCACGACGCCCAAGATCACGAGTGTCGATGATGAAGGGACTTATCATTTTTCTGGCTTATCCCATTGGTCGAAAAATTCTGGTGGTACGTCGGCATCGCCATGCAATAGCTCTGGCTGCAATCTCACTGCAGTACGTTCGCGAATTGATTGAATCTGATTCAATGTTTTTACAAGGTTCGCCTCAAATGCAGCAAGTTTCGCATCAACATAATCATCAAGTTCTAGACGCTTACGTCCTAACTCTTCCTCAAGAGCCTTACGCAAAGATTCCGCTTCAATCAAAGCTTCTTTATAAACAGCTTCCTGTGCTACGAGTGAACGGGCTTCGGCTTTTGCAATTTCAACAATTCGATCTGCTTCTCTGTATGCATCTTGAATGACACTTTCGCGTTCATTCAAGATAGATGTAGCCTGTGAAAGTTCAGCCGGGAATGAATTTTGAATCTCTGCCAAGATATCAAGTAAATCGTTGCGATTGACAATACAGGATTGACTGAGTGGCATTGATTTTGCTTCTTGCACTATTTCGCTTAATTCCTGCACAAGTTGTTGAATTCGCATTACTTTCCTCCTGAAAGTCTTCGGTGAGTAAGGGCCTCAAGTACATCGTCTGGCACAAGCCCCTTGACATCTCCCCCATGCTTGCTAATTTCTTTAATAAGTGATGAGGACAGATATCCAAATTCTGGGTTTGTCGCGATGAATGCAGTTTCGATTTGGGCCAACCGATAATTCATTTGAGCCATCTGCAATTCGTAATCAAAGTCAGTGACAGCACGTAGACCTTTGACAATAACTGAAATGCCATGCTGCTTACAGAAATCAACTAGAAGTCCGCTAAAACTTGTAACTTCGAGATTTGGATAACGCTGACACGAGTTCTTCAACATTTGCACTCGTTCATCGATTGAGAACATTGAAACTTTTGAACTATTGGCAAGAACTGCAACACTCACCTTGTCGTACATGGCACTTGCTCGTGCAAAGACGTCGAGGTGACCGTTTGTCACGGGGTCAAACGATCCGGGGCAGACAGCGTGTCGCATAAGTCTCCTTAGGGGCCGTAACCTACCAAATGAGCCAAATCAGGCGTGTGTCTCCATGATTTCGCGCATCCACAATCCTGAATGCGTCAGGAACGTCGAGGTCTTCGGTTTTGTTACTACGCTCAATAATGCACGTACCGTGTTCCTTCAATGTTTCATTACTCTTTAATCGCGCAATCAGTTGGGTAATGTCCTCATTCGCAACTTCATAGGGCGGGTCAATAAAAACTAAATCGTATTGATTAGGTAGTCGCGCAGGGACAAGATTGAATGCATCAGCTTGAATAATGTTTACATCCAGTTTCGTTTTCACACTATTTTCGCGTATCACAGATACTGAACTGCGGCTTTGATCGACTGCCGTTGCCAACGTCGCTCCGCGTGAAAGTGCTTCAAGTGCAAATGCGCCACTTCCTGCAAACAGATCCAGCACACAGGTCGACGACCAGGTGATTTCTTCTGAGTTCAAGCGATTAAAAATCGATTCCCGTACTCGCTCACTTGTTGGACGAACACCGTCCTTTGGAACTTTCAAAGTGTGGCCTTTTGCTATACCTGCAATGATTCTCATAATTTCTCTAAATATTCTGCTTCGCTTTGGGCTTCAAGGGCAAGAATTGACATCCGCAGTTTTGGATGCTGACCTAAGTCTGGGTCGGACTGCAAAATGCTCTTCGCCCAATCTCGAGCACTTTCAATAATAAATTCATCGCGCAGCACTCGTAATAATCGCAAACTTGAGCGATACCCACTTTGTTGACTTCCCAGCACATTTCCTTCTCTGCGCTGTTCAAGATCAACTTCTGAGAGTTTGAATCCATCTAAAGTGGATGCAACTGCTTCAAGCCGTTGCCGACTTGGTGAATCGGGTTCACTACGAGTCATCAATATGCACAGGCCCGGATGTTCACCGCGCCCGACTCGACCTCGAAGTTGGTGAAGTTGAGAGATTCCAAAATTCTCAGCATCCATGATTATCATCATGGTCGCTGTTTTCACATCCACTCCCACTTCAATCACAGTGGTTGAAACGAGAACATCAAATTCTTTTTTGCTAAAAGCCTGCATGGTGATTTCTTTTTCTTCACTTGGCATTCGTCCATGAAGTGCTTTGAGTCGTAACGAGTGAAGTGGGCCAGTCGAGAGGAACTTCATCACACTCATCACATCATTGTGCGCACTTTCACCTGGTGACAGGTCGTCCTCTTCACTAACTTTGGGTTCAATTTTGGGACAGACAATATATGTCTGAAAACCCTTCTCTGCTTCCTCAATGACACGACTCCAAGCGCGCTGCACGTGATGGGGTTTTGCGTTCATATCTACAACAAATGTTTCGATTTGTTTGCGCCCTTGGGGAAGTTCCTGCAAAGTTGAGACATCTAAATCGCCAAAAACAGTCATTGCGACAGTCCTTGGAATTGGTGTGGCAGTCATGACCAGCACATGTGGGCGCAGCCCCTCTGGCGCTTTGGAGGCAAGTGCTGCCCGTTGTTCAACTCCAAATCGATGCTGCTCATCGATAACTACGAATTCCAATTTCTTGAATTCAACACGTTCTTGAATCAACGAATGGGTGCCGATCACAATCTGTGCCGTTCCATCTGCGATTGATTCTCTGGCAAGTCGACTCGATGCCGCTTTCATTGAACCAGTAAGCAGAGTCACGTGAACACTTTCAGGAACCATTGAACTGATTGACTTGTAATGCTGCCATGCGAGCACTTCGGTTGGGGCGAGTAATGCTGCTTGCCCTCCTTGCTCCACGACGCGAAGCATGGATCGCAATGCACAAATAGTTTTTCCACTGCCAACTTCGCCTTGCAGTAATCGATGCATTGGATGCGGCTTCGCTAGGTCACTGAATATCTCACCCATCACGCGCTCTTGCCCCTCAGTAAATTGAAAAGGAAGCCCTGCGTCGAATACCTCAAGCAACGTGCCTTTTGAATCTGGTATTGCACGTGCGGCCGCACTGCTGTAAGCCAAGCGATTTCGTTCGAGAATTACTTGGTATAACAGCGCTTCGAGAAAGATAAAGCGCTGTTTCGCTGCTTCAACTTCTTCAAGGGTGGTTGGCCGATGAATTTTCTGGTAACTCTCGAAAAGAGAAAAGAATGAATATTGACTGACTATGTCCCGATCTAGACCATCATCGACTTCAACACTCAAGCCATCAAGCACCAGATTCATCATCTTCTCAAGTCGCCACGTTGGCATGGTTGATGTTGCTGGGTATACAGGAATCAACGGCCGAGCGAAAGTTTCTACTGCTTCAGGATCGAGGTCTTCATTATCGGGAGCAAGCAAGTAGATTGGGTGAGCGAGTTGACGCTTATTTTGGTACGCACTGATTTTGCCACTAAATAATCCAACGCGACCGGGGCGTAAATCTTTTTCGCGCCAATCTTGATTGAAAAAAGTCAGCGCAAGAGATCCTGTGCCATCCGTAACAAGCACTTCGAGTATGTGTCCACGTTTTTGCCTCATCGGACGCTTTGTCACCGACTTGATTTCAGCCATGACAGTAACGTTGTCATCTATTTCCAAACTATCCATTGGTGTCAGTTCACCACGCTTTGCGTACCTTCGAGGAAAATGCTGTAACAAATCCTCGACTGTGTGCATATCGAAGGCTTTCTTCAAACTTGTTGCAGTTTTTGCACCGAGTGCAATAGTGAGTGATGTATTGAGTTGGAATGTCATTCAAATCCAATCACGGCAATTGAATCGTTTTGATTCCCTTGAAGTTCGTGCATAGCGCTTATTCCAACACGTTCCTTCAATGCATTATGAATGATGACCCGTTTATCGTCTGAAACATTTTGCCCCCACACTACGGTCACAAGTTCAGTGTCAGATACTGTTTCAAGCGCTTTAAGATCCGCTTCGAGATTTCTGAGCGTGATTACCCGCATGCTCGCTATGACACTCTGAATCAATTCAAGATTCTCGTTTACACCCAATTCCGCATGAAACACCGATGCGCCAGCAAGGGTTGAAACCACTGAATCGGACTGAACAGGATGTACAGTCTTATCAAAATCTCGCAGACGATCTTGAACTGACATGACAGTTGGTACATCGCGCTGGTCACAGATGAGTAGTACATCTTTGTGATTTGATTTCAGCACAGATCCAAACAAGTCGTCACTTGTCACATCCTTCGCTTGGCGATCAAGCGCAATAACTCCAAGCGACACCAAGTTCATTACATTGCCAGCACCTTCAGTGATACACACACATCCA
>JBDLTY010000130.1:0-2946 GCA_039805585.1 Actinomycetota bacterium
GCGTCCAGCACGCCGCAAGGCTGCAAAGAAGGCATAAGTTCTTCGATTGAAAAGACCCGCGCCAATGTGGTGCGGGTCTTTTCTATTATTCCCCCGTGTTAACTAAAGGTGTCCTCAGCCCAAAGCGTGCCGTTCCAGATCACATCCTTCGTCCGCCCTACGTCACACGTGGATACTCGCAACCATCATCAGCGTCTCACATTCAAACACCTGAAGTTATCGAAAAGATGCGCATAGCTGGTGCAATCGCGGCAGCGGCACTCCGTGAAGTTTCGAGCCACATTGCTCCAGGAATTACCACAGATGAACTCGATTGCATTGGCCACGAATTCCTCTGTGATCATGGGGCGTATCCATCAACGCTTGACTATAAAGGATATCCAAAGAGCCTGTGTGCTTCAATTAATGAAGTTATCTGTCATGGAATTCCAGATTCAACCCAGCTAAATGAAGGCGATATCGTCAACATTGATATCACTGCCTACATTCATTCAGTCCATGGCGACACCAATGCAACCTTTGCAGTAGGTGAAATATCCGAAGAATTATCCCTGCTAATTGAACGTACGAGAACTGCCCTTGATCGGGCCATCAAATCGGTTCATCCGGGTCGAGAAATCAATGTGATTGGACGAGTGATTGAGTCGTATGCGAAACGATTTGGATACGGTGTGGTGAGAGATTTCACTGGACACGGAATTCATACCGAGTTCCACAGTGGATTGATTATTCCTCACTTTGATAGTGAGGAATTTTCTGAAGTTAT
The DNA here is from genome assembly GCA_039805585.1 of Actinomycetota bacterium. Classification (GTDB taxonomy): domain Bacteria; phylum Actinomycetota; class Actinomycetes; order S36-B12; family UBA5976; genus JAFMIT01. Next base: position 767 of record JBDLTY010000130.1, read on the forward strand.
GCAACCTGGAATGACCTTCACCATTGAGCCGATGCTGACCCTTGGTACCTATGAATGGGATATGTGGGAAGACGGCTGGACGGTTTTGACGAAAGACCGAAAACACTCAGCGCAATTCGAACACACTCTGCTCGTAACAGAAACTGGTGCGGAGATACTTACCCAGTGAAACAAACGCTTTGTATCGATGTAGGTGGAACTGGCATTAAAGCAGCACTCGTTAGCGACACTGGTGAACTGCTCACTGAACGAATCAAAATCACAACCCCCTACCCATGCCCACCAGAACGACTCCTTGAAACGTTCAAAGAAATCTGTGCAACCTTCAACGCTTTTGATCGTGTCACTGTTGGTTTTCCAGGACTTGTGCGCGACGGTGTTGTTTCCCATGTTCCAGCGCTCAGTCGCTCCACATACGGTGGCAAAACTGACAAAGAACTTCAATCCGCTTGGCGTGGGTTTGCACTTGAGGTTCAGGCACAACAACTTTTTCAAGCACCTACTCTGGTAGCCAATGACGCAGATGTTCAAGGTGCTGCGGTCATTTTTGGCAAAGGCTTCGAATTTGTGATGACCCTAGGCACTGGAGTCGGCACAGCAATCTTCAATAATGGGCAGTTGATTCCACATATCGAGTTGTCACATGCTCGGTTTCGAAATCGTGAATCGTTCGACATACAGCTTGGAAACCACGCGCGAAAGCAAATAGGTAACGCACGATGGACCAAACGCGTACTGAAGGCAATTGATGCATTCGATGACTTTCTCTATTTCGATCAGATTCATATTGGTGGCGGAAACGCTGAGTTTCTCAGGGACGTGAAACTTGACCCCAGGGCACGAATCGTCAGCAATGTTGCAGGGCTTCTCGGTGGTGTTCGCTTGTGGGACCTAAATAGCAAATAACCTCTAAAATCGCGCTGTGGCAAAGTGGTTATCAAAACAACAGCAGCAGTACTGGCGTTCATTTCTGTCAGTGATGCAATTATTGCCAGACATTTTCTCCCACGATCTCAAGGAGCATGGACTTTCCTTATCTGATTATGAAATATTGGTTCGACTTTCCGAAGCGGACGAACGTGCCATACGAATGAGTGAACTTGCCCGATTGACTCTCTCTACTCGAAGCCGGCTAACGCATCAAGTGGATCGACTCGAAGAACAGGGTCTCATCACTCGCTACACCTGTTCGCAGGATAAACGCGGACTGTGGGCTGAACTAACCGATAATGGTTACGCGTTGCTTGTGTCACTGGCTCCAATTCATGTCCAAAGCGTGAGAAGAAATCTTGTTGATGTACTAAGCGAAGAAGAATTGGAACTCCTTGGAAACATTTCAGATAAGATTTTGCAATCACTTCCCGAAGAGATGCAAGCAAAGTCACTTAACCTACCGAAAGCATCGAAGTAATCGTATGAATTCATCATCAATGAAACTCTATCCATACCTGTTGGCTATCTTCGCAGCAGTTTTACTGATATCAAATATCTCGGCAGTGAAACTGATTCAGTTCGGGCCATTCATTGCCGATGGTGGAGCATTTCTCTTTCCGCTTGTTTATGTACTTGGCGACATTTTGGCTGAAGTGTATGGATTCAAAGCAACGAGGCGAGCGATCTTTACCGGCTTTGCACTATCAATCCTGGCAGCACTGACGTTTTGGATTGTTCAATTGGCTCCCTACCCAGCAGATTGGGCCAATCAAAGTGCCTTCGAATCAGTGCTTGGTTTTGTGCCACGAATAGTGCTGGCAAGCGTGCTTGGATTCCTTGCAGGTCAGCTGCTCAATGCATACGTGCTGGTACGAATTAAAGAACGCTTTGGCGAAAAGAGATTATGGGTCCGGCTCGTTGGATCAACAGTCGTTGGTGAATTTGCTGATACCTTGATTTTCTGCACGATTGCGTTCTACGGTGTTATTTCCGGTGCCGAGTTCTTGTCCTATGTGTTCTTTGGTTATATCTACAAGACCTTGATTGAAGTCTTCCTGTTGCCATTGACTTATCCAGTTATTGGATTGGTTAAGCGTTACGAGACTTCTCATAGTAGCGAGACAAGAATTCCTGCTTAAATTCAAAATAGCTTCCGTCGAGAATTCTTGCTCGAATCTCATCGACGAGTTTTACGGTGAAATATTCATTATGAATCGTTAGTAATGTTGCTCCGAGTATCTCTTTAG
>JBDLTY010000131.1:0-6224 GCA_039805585.1 Actinomycetota bacterium
ACACTGCTACAGATAGAAAACGTGGTGCTGTAATCCAAAGGGTGCTTAGCACAACCCCTAACACTGCTGCCACCCAAATTACTATCAACAGAATGCGACTGGATTCTTCATCCAACAGCAAGACTGCAACTGGCGTGTAGGTGCCTGCAATCAATAGATAAATGTTTGAATGATCAAGTCTTCGAAGTCGTTGTTTGATTACAGGGGACCAGTTACCAACGTGGTACAGGGCTGAAAGTGCGAAGAGATTGATTGCGCTCAGAATGAAAATACCAACACTGATCCTGACTGAAGGATCGGGATTAAGAAAAAGAATGAAGGCTCCAGCAACCAAGGTAAGTGGCGCTGCAACTAAATGGGTTTTGCCTCGAAGACGCGGAGTCATGGCTCAATCCTAAGTTACGCCTTGGTAACTTAGCATAGACTTTTCGCCACAGGTCAGGCTAAGTTGGTGCAGAGTAAGTGCTGGCAATAGCATTAGGTCAAATGTCCTCGAAACGAGAGATTCATGCTTGAGCAGAAGGAACTCGAATCCTTTATCTTGCAGTATTCTCAGACGAGTTTCAAAAACCCCCACTTGCACAATTTAGCCACAACGCATCTTGAACTTGGACGAGTTCTTAAGGACATGCAGGTAACGGTCTTTACCCCGGAAGAGGATAGAGACGGCTGGCAAAGTGGCCATAGTTACGTTCAGGTCACCGTTCGAGATGTCCCATTTCTGATCGACTCACTGACTGCTTGTCTGAATAGAGTGACGCGAGGCATTATCAGCTTTTCTCATCCGATTCTGAATATCAAACGAACAAGCGCTGGTGAATATGTTGATGTTTCATATGAGCAAGATGCTGACTACCATGCCGAATCCTGGAGTACATTTGAGATCAGTCGCCTCTTAACGCCCGAAAACCATGAGTCGGTGCAGAAGGCGGTTCAACAAACACTGCAAGCGGTGCTCTTTGCAAATGAAGATTGGCAAGCAATGGTGCACAAAGCAACGAACCTTGCCAGTATCTGGAGCACTTCGGATAATGCCGATGCGATTGAAGTTACACACCTCCTTCGTTGGCTAGCGGATAATCACCTAACGTTTCTTGGGTATCGTTATTACGAATTTGACTCCAAGTCTCGAGTCCTAAAATCAAATAATGACTCGGCTCTTGGTGTGTTGAAGATGTATCCAGACTCAGCACGAGAATTACCAAAACTTTCAGGTTCAGACGACTTTGCGCTCAGCGGAAAGCCTCTCATTATTTCAAAAACAAGAATGCGTAGTTTGGTACACCGGCCAGTGCACATGGATTATTTTGGTGTCAAAGATTACGATGCTAAAGGAAACGTAGTTGGCGAACACAGATTTATCGGACTCTTGAGTCGAGAAGCGTATACAAACAGTGTGCTCGAAATACCGGTGATGTCCACCACCGCATCACTTGTACTCAAAATGAGTGGCTATAAAGAGAAATCACACGACTATCGAAATCTATTGCAATTTCTTGACACCTTCCCTCGCGATGAGATGCTGCAAGTCTCTGCAGTATGGCTAAAGAATCTCTCCGAAGAGGTTCTCATTCATCGTGGACACCGTGAAGTGAACGTCTTTTTGCATAAAGACAGATTTAGTAAGTTCATCTCTGTTTTATTGTTCATTCCCCGGGACTCATATGACACTGATACTCGAATTCGAATCGAAGAGTATTTAAAACACACACTTCGCGTCAGTGAACTTGAAAGTTCAATTCAACTAGATCAAAGCAGTTTGGCTCGCGTTCACTTTAGGGTATTGCTGGATTCTGGGGACCAGATTGTTGATGCAGAAAAATTGGAGAGCGAAATTAGAACGCTCGCTCAATCATGGATTGACCAATTTACTGATCAAGTCTTCGCTCAATTGAACGATGACCATGATCGCTATGAGTTCATGCGGATCTGGGGAGAAGCATTCGATAAAACCTATCAAGCCGAGTATCCAGTAAGTGTTGGTCTTGCTGATGCGCTTGCAATCACCGAACGCCGTACTTCGCGCTTCTATATGGATGAAAGTGAAGCCGCTCACATCGTCCTCTATTCACCAGATCAGCAATTGAAACTTTCAAAGGTGCTACCGATTCTTTCAGCGTTTGGACTTGATGTTGCTGATGAGAACCCTTTTCACATTGAAACTGCTGATGAAACCTGGTGGATTCATAACATTGGGTTTAGCTCAACCCAAGCGATAAGTAGTTTTGCCGAAGAGCAAATCTCACAAGCAATAGAAGAATTACTCAACAATCGTTTTGAAATTACTGATCTGCTTCGGTTAATTGTGCTTTCAGAGTGCTCACTTGATGAAGTTATTGTCTTGTCGTGTTATGTGAGCTATCTATCGCAGTGGATCGGCCATTCAATCGCGTACATCAATCAAACGATTTTAGAGAACCACGTTGTTGCCAAGCCACTCATGACTTTAATGCATGCTCAGTTCAAAAATCCAGATGACTGCTCGCGGTTGGCAGCTGATGTCAGAGGAAAAATTGACTCAGTCGTATCACTTGAGCATGATCGAATCCTGCGGGCACTGTTGCAATGCGTGCAAGCGACGCTTCGAATGAATCTTGAAACAAACGAGTTTCAAGAATCGAGACTTACTGTTCTGAAGTTCCGATCTGAGCAGATTGAACTTATGGCCGAACCCCGTCCTATGTTTGAGATTTGGATGGATTCGAGCGAAATTCGCGGTGTGCATCTGCGATTTGGGAAAGTGGCACGTGGCGGACTTCGCTGGAGCGATCGACTCGACGATGTCCGAGTTGAAGTGCTTGGCTTAGTGCGTGCGCAATTCAGCAAGAACTCAATCATCGTTCCTACGGGAGCAAAAGGTGGATTTGTTCCAAAACTTCTTCAGCCAACCATGTCTCGCGAAGAAGTAGCAGATTGTGCAAAACGTGCCTACCAGAAATTCATCAGCGCATTGCTTTCAGTGACTGACAATCTTGTACACAATCAGATCGTCAAACCAGAAGGCGTACTCATCAGAGACGAAGACGACCCGTATTTTGTGGTTGCGGCTGATAAGGGGACAGCGACATTTTCCGATACCGCCAACGCGCTTGCACTTGAACGAAGATTTTGGCTTGGCGACGCTTTCGCTAGTGGTGGAAGTAAAGGGTATGACCATAAAGCGATGGGAATAACGGCTCGTGGAGCGTTTGAATCAGTGAAGCACCATTTGTCGTTACGAGGCATTGACATCAACTCTCAAAAGGTGCGAACTGTTGGTATCGGCGACATGAGCGGCGATGTGTTCGGAAACGGAATGCTCTTGTCCGAGAACATCCAACTCATTGCTGCCTTTGATCATCGCCATATTTTTATTGATCCTATGCCTTCCCAAAAAGCGTACAAGGAGCGTCAGCGACTCTTTGAACTACCTCGCTCCTCATGGGAGGATTTTGATAGTAGCATCATCAGTAAGGGTGGTGGTGTTTTTCCGCGAAGCGAAAAATCAATTACTATTTCAAAAGAAGCAGCGCTTGCTCTAGGTATCGATTCTGATGTGCTGACATTTGCGCCATATGAACTCATTAGTCACATCTTGAAAGCGCCTGTTGATCTGCTCTACAACGGTGGTATTGGAACATATGTCAAATCAACAACAGAATCACATCTCGAAGTTGGCGATAAAGCAAATGATGCTCTGCGTGTTAATGGCGGCGAATTGCGATGCAACGTTGTTGGTGAGGGTGGCAATCTTGGATTTACACAATCGGCGCGTGTAGAAGCCGCGTTAGCAGGCGTTTCAATCAATACCGATGCTATTGATAATTCAGCTGGAGTTGATACCTCAGATCATGAGGTCAACCTCAAGATATTGCTCGCTTCAATCAACCCAGAAACTCGAGATTCATTACTGCGTGAACTCACGGATACTGTCGCAGAGCAGGTGCTATTAGACAATATTTCACAGAATGAAGTTCTCACACTTGCTCATGAACAAGCACATTCAATGCTGGATGTTCACAAACGAATGATTGATTTTCTGCAAAAGAATGCGGGCTTACATCCACGCAAAGAAGGATTACCAACCTCAGAGGAAATAGAGCGTCGAAATAGCGTTGGCCTAGGGTTGACTCGACCTGAACTTTCTGTGCTTTTGGCGTACGCAAAAATCCATTTGCGCAACGAATTACTGAAAACGAAATTGGTGGATGAGCCTTGGGCAGAACAGTGGTTATTCCACTACTTCCCAAAGCGACTTCATCAGGACTATGCCAACGAGATTCGAAGTCACCGACTGCGACGTGAGATCACCAGTACTGTTGTCGCAAATCGAATTATTAATCTGACCGGCATCAGTGCCGTATACAGACTAATGGATGAAACGAATTCGTCGCTTGAACAGGCTGTGGCGGCACTCGTGGTAACGCTTGCGGTGAATGACATTGATGCTGTTCATAAAGACATCGTCGAATTCAATACTGCCTGGAGTGCCAAGATATCTCTTCTACGAGAAATGCGTCGTTGTATTGATCGCAGCTCGCGCTGGATTATTTCAAACAGATCTGCTGACTCTGAAATTAGTGAAAGTATTGAATTCTTTGCACCAGCCCTGAAGACCCTTCGTGAGAATCTCCAGGTATATCTCAAGGGTTTCGAACTTTCGCGTTGGAAATCGCAGTCAGCGGGGTACCAGCAACTTGGCTTCACCACTGACATTGCAGATCGCACAGCTGGGTTACTCGATGATTATTCGGCCTTTGACATTCAGGTGCTTGCAAGTGAAGCGAAACTTTCTTTCGATCTGGTTGCCACTATTTATTTCATGGTAATGGAAGCATTCAATGGCGATCAAATACTCACAACTATCACCACGCTACCTCGAAGCGACCGCTGGCAAACAATGGCGCGAGGGGCGCTTCGAGCAGATACGTATTCAGCCATCGCACGACTAACGAGAAATGTTTTGAAAGTTGCTGGTGAGACGGCCGAGATGAAACTTTCAAGTTGGCAGAAAATGCACAGTCAATCAATTGCACGAGTCGAGCAATTGATTGACGATGTCTTAAATCATGAAAAAGTAGATATCGCATCTGTTTCAGTAGCATTGCGCGCTCTGAGAGACCTCATTCGTCTCACGAGTTAGTCTGTATCTTCATTTCTTGCTCTCAATCGAGATTTGAGTATAGAAACCATATCGAAATGACTCTACATTTTCGATGTGTTACAAGGAATCGCTGGACTTAATCATCTTCTTGGTGATAACAGTATCGAAGAAATCTGGATCAATTCGCCAGATCGAGTGTTTATTGCTCGCGAAGGCTCAAACTTTCCAGTTGAGATTTTGATTACCAATGATGATGTTCAACTCTGGGTAGAGCAGATGTTGCGACATAGCAATCGCCGTTTGGATCTTTCGCAACCATTCGTTGATGCTCAGCTCAGCGACGGGTCACGACTTCATGTAGCCATCCCGGATATTACGAAACGATTTTGGGCAGTCAATGTTAGAAAGTTTCAACAGTCCATCTCAACACTTGCAGAACTTGAACGTCGCGAAGTATTCAACCGAGATATTCGATTGTTACTCGAGGCAAGTGTTTTAGATGGGCTCAATATCGTAATTAGTGGTGGAACTGGAAGTGGAAAGACAACGTTACTGAACTGCTTACTCAATGAGGTGCCGGCAACTGAACGAATAATTACTTGCGAGGAAGTTTTTGAAATCGCGCTCGAGCAGCCTGACACAGTTTCGATGCAAACAAGGATGGCCACCCTAGAAGGAAAAGGTGAAATCACATTGAGACATCTGATCCGCGAGGCACTTCGCATGAGACCAGAACGACTTGTCGTTGGAGAAGTGCGCCAAGCTGAATCACTTGATTTATTGCTTGCACTCAATAGTGGCCACCCAGGGATGGCAACTCTTCATTCGAATTCAATCCATGAAAGTATTTTGAAGTTATGCACACTGCCCTTACTTGCTGGGCCTAACGTGACTGCCGAATTCGTTACGCAGACAGTCGCTGCTTCGATTGATCTTGTTGTTCATGTGGTTAGACTTCCAAGCGGACTAAGAAAACTACAAGCAATCGGTGCACTCACCGGCAAAGTAGAGCAACACCTTCCCGAAGTCATACCACTTGTTGAGTTGCAGAATGGGTTGTGGCAAACAAATCCTTCTTGGCAACTGAAGTCACGCCGTGGACCTATCAATGCAGATGAAATCTGGAAAGCAGTGTCGTGAG
>JBDLTY010000132.1:0-9742 GCA_039805585.1 Actinomycetota bacterium
TTTCTCGTTGCGGAAATGAAGGGAAATGTGAATCTTCACTTTTGGTTCGAAGCGACAGGAAATTCATAAGTGCTCGAGCGTTCATTGTCACATAGGCGCTTGAATAAATCGTCACCGGCAAAACAATTCTCGCAACTTCTCGTGCGATACCTGCATCTAACATCTTGACGTATGCATCGTAGGCGTGTTGACACACTTCGCGCGTTAGAGCATCGACTGTTTCAAATTGCTCCTGTGTACCATCGACAAATTCGTAAGCTCCTGGCTTACCCACTTGAACAAGTTTGCGCTCTTTTGCAGGTACATAGAATTCAGGTTCAAGTACCTTGTAGCGTCCACTTTCTTCGTTATATGAGGCAATTCGATGTCGAAAGTGCTCACGCCACATAAAGATTGGTGCTTTTACAAAGAATGTCATACTTGAATGTTCAAACGGGCTACCGTGTCGATCGCGCATTAAATAATTAATCAAACCTTCTGAGCGTGTTGGATCTGAGGTGACATCATCTAATGACTGCTCACCTTTTGTTGAAACACGGGCAGCCCAAATAACGTCGGCATCTGATGCTGCAGCTTTCACAAGTTCAACAGTGACATCGCTACGAAAACTGACGGTATTCTCGCCCACGCGAAACACGCTCCTCTTCTAATAGCCACAAAGCCTACCTTCCCTCTATTTTGATGCGGATAAAGACGTGCCTAAATCGTGAGCATTTCGAGACCAATTAATAGCCAAATCTTGAGCCTGCCGTACCAAAGTTAGCGAACTGTGAAATCCACAGGGACGGAGGGAGAGAAATGAAAATGTCCATCTTCGTGATTGGGGAGAATGAGGCGCAGCAGAAAACTGTCAGCAAACTCTTCGAGTTAGCAGGTTTTCGAACCTTGCAGCCAGGTTCTTCACAGTCACTGATTCAAACACTGCAATCGGCAAAACCAGACGTAGTCGTCATTGCAGTTGAATCGATTATTGCTCCAGCAGTAGGACTTTGTGAGCGGATTCGGAACTTCACCCAGATTCCAATCATTGTTTCACCGGTTCACTTCGAAGGTTCAGATGAGTTCAATGTGTTGCTTGCAGGAGCTGATGATTTTGTGGCTCGTGACCGGGATCATTCAATACTCGTCACTCGAACCAGGGCACTCATACATCGAACATTCATGCGTAATCAAGAGAATGCTCGGATACTTGAACATTCGGGAATCCAAATCAATATCGAGAACCGCATTGTCAAAATTCAAGGGCGAGAACTAAATGTGACAAAAACTGAGTTTGACCTCCTTGTGCTCTTCATGTCTAACACGCAGCGAGTTATCCATCGCAAAGAACTCATCGACAAGGTGTGGGGCGATTGGTATGGTGATTATCACGTGCTTGAAGTTCATGTATCGAGATTGCGAAAGAAAATCCTCGATGCAGGTGGTCCGCGACTTGCTCAAGCAGTACGAGGCATCGGATATCGATCGGGGCTTACTCGCTAAGTTCTGCCTATGCCAAGAAAACGAATACTTATCGATGCGATAGGTATAGGAATTGGAGTTGCATCCTATGGCGTGTCATTTGGTGCATTGGGCGTAAGTAGTGGCCTTGATGTGGCACAAACAATGTCATTATCACTGCTTATGTTTACGGGGGCCTCTCAATTCGCGCTTGTTGGAGTGATTGCTGCAGGTGGGTCAAGTATTGCCGCAATACTTACAGCGTTTTTTGTTGGTATTCGTAATTTCGCATATGCCGTTTCGATGAATGAACTACTCAAGCCGCAAGGCATTCAGAAAATTGTCGCAGGACATCTAACAATAGATGAATCAACTGCTATGGCACTTTCACATAAAGATAAGAACGAAGGCCCATTTGCGTTTTGGGTAACTGGAATCTCGGTGTTTGTCTTTTGGAATTTAGCAACTTTGGTAGGAGCAGTTGCAATCAATCTGGCAGGGGATCCAAAGACTTTTGGACTTGATGCAGCTGTGGTAGCAGGATTTCTGGCGTTACTATGGCCGCAACTTAAGAATCGTAACCTTGTGTTTGTTGCGCTGTGCTCTGCAGTTGTAGCACTCCTTGCATTCCCCTTCACCCCTGCCGGGATGCCAATCCTGCTTGCCGGCATTTTTGCTGCAGTGATAGCGCCGAAAGTGATGGTGTAACAATGTGGCCAACAATTCTGTTTGCATCACTTTCAACATTGAGCCTCAAACTCATGGGATATTTCTTACCAAATTCACTTTTAGGAAATCCGACCGCTAAGCGCATCATTGCACTTTTGCCAATAGGTCTTCTTTCAGGACTTATCGCAATTCAGATGGTTACATCCACTTCGGGTTATGTCCTAGATGGCAGAATTGTCGGAGCAGTCGTTGCACTAGCACTGTTGATGATTCGTTCACCCTTCATTGTCGTTATTAGCGTGGCAGCGCTGGTCACTGCTGTGGGTCGAGCAATGGGGCATTGGGCCTAAGAAGAGCGAAACAACTTGATTGCGCGTCTCATACACATCCGCGCCCGATGCCGATCACCTGCTTCATCGTAGGCAAGCCCTAAGCGGAACCAACATTCCCAGGAATTAGGTTTTTCTTCAACCTCGAGTTTGATGTGCTCGAATCTTTCATCAGCTTCACTTCGAATTGTTCGACCGGAAGGCATCTTTTCAAGTGTGTCCGGAAGGAGCAATTGTTTCTCATTGAGAATTTTGGCCAGTTTTTGAAGTTGAATGCCAAAAACAATTTCCCGAATGATAAGCCCAAATGAAAGTCCTGCGATGATGACTATCGAAATCTGCCAGAGTATTGCCGTGAATTCGCCATACTCATTGAGTTGATACGCCCGGAGTAGCGAAAGAGCAATATAGCCAAACGCGAGCACTGAAATCGTGAGTAGCAGAATTTTGATTTTCATTTAGAGATCAAGTACTGCATCGAGACCAACATGGAACCCTGGATGTTTCGAAATTGATCGAATCGCAGCGAGAACTCCTGGCATGTAAGCCATTCGATCCATGGAATCGTGCTTGAGTGTCAAAATCTCTCCAGGGTTTCCGAAAATGACTTCCTCGTGAGCAAAAAGTCCAGGCAGTCGCACTGAATGAATCGGAATACCGCTGACCTCAAGTCCACGCGCGTCTTTTGCCCCTTGGGTCGCATCAGGATTCTTCTTACCATTTCGCGCCTGTGCGATTTCTTCTGCTGTGTATCTAGCAGTTTGACTCGGTGCATCGAGTTTTCGTTCGTGATGCAATTCGATGATTTCAACTGCATCAAAGTATGGTGCGGCTTTCCTCGCTAATTGAGATAGGAGTATCGCGCCTAAAGAGAAATTCGGGACAATCAACACACCAACGTCGGGAGCTGCTGCCGCTTCATGCTGCACTATGTCGAGTTTCTCTTTAGTAAAGCCAGATGTTCCCACCACGATGTGGGTTTTCGACGCAATCGCGAAACGTATGTGTTCCATAACTGCTTCGGGTGTCGTAAAGTCAACAATCACATCGGGTAAGGATTGAGACAGGCTGTTGATGTCATCCTTTATGTCAAGTTCAAATGTCAGTTCAAGATCTTGACTGTCACGAATGGCAGTGCATACAACACTACCCATACGACCGCGCGCACCAAGGACAGCAACCTTCACCGTAATCCACCTTTGCTACCAGTGAATTCTCTCACCGATGAGTATGGGCCAACAAGTGAAATCGCTTGTTTCGAGCCGAAAATATCCCGCGCGATTGCTTGCACTTGAGGGACACTGACACTGTCGATTCGTCGAAGTAGCTCGTCAACTGAAGGTAACTCTCCCGTAGCCAGTTCCGCTTTGGCGATGCGATTCATTCTCGACGAACTATCTTCTTGCCCCAAAACCAGCGACCCCTTCATCTGTCCCTTCGCTCGAATCAACTCTTCATCACTCGGGCCAGCAACGGCTAACGCTGTGGTTACTTCATCAATCACGTTCAAAACTTCATGAGCTTTTTGCGGTTGAAAACCGGCATAGATTCCAAGATACCCTGTGTCACTAAAACTCTGAGCGAATGCGTATGTTGTGTATGCAAGGCCTCGAACTTCGCGTATTTCCTGAAAGAGTCTGGATGACATTCCACCACCAAGAATCGTGTTCAACATTCCAAGTTGATATCTTCGATTATCACCGCGCGCTAGTGCTGGATATCCAAGAACCAAATGAGCCTGTTCTGAGGTACGTTTGGCGATGTTGAATTGATGTTGAACTTTTCCTTGAAACTTTGCACTACGTGCCTTTGCAGGAAGTGAACTACCTTTCAGCAGTGGCGAGAAACCTTTCTTCACTAATTTGACTAGTTCCATGTGATCAACTCCGCCAGCCGCGGCAACCACTATTTGACTTGGTTTGTAGTGATGCTTATAGAAGTTCCAAACTACATCTCGCTTTGACTTTGTAATAGTAGATCTTGTACCAAGAATTGGTCTACCAAGATCCTGCTTTCCAAAGAGTGCTTGGACCAAACCTTCATGAGCGATGTCGGCAAAGTCATCGTCACGCATTGCAATTTCTTCAAGAATCACTTGACGCTCTGCTTCGAAATCTTTCTTGTCGATTGTTGAGTGAACGAGCATGTCAGAGAGAGTTTCTATTGCAACGTCGAGATCTTGATCTAGCACCCGCGAATAGAAGCAGGTGTATTCCTTGCCCGTGAACGCGTTCATTTCTCCACCGACACGGTCTATCGCCGACGAAATCTCAAGTGCTGTTTTTGAGGTAGTTCCTTTGAATAACAAATGTTCTAAAAAGTGAGCAGACCCTGCCACAGACGTTTCTTCATCACGACTTCCAACATTCACCCACATACCAACTGAAACAGATCTCATTGCCGGTACGTGCTCCGAGATCACGCGAAGTCCACCTGGTAGCACTGTGCGTTTAATAACAGCGCCATCAGGTGACTTCTGCAAAGTTATGGTGGTGCCAATTTTTTGGCTACGCGCACTTGGTAATGACCATCGAGTGTGCTTAGCCATTGTTATTCGTCAGCTGCCTCTTCGACCACGCTGAGTGAAATCTTGCCACGATCATCAATCTCAGCAACCTCAACGAAAATCTTTTGTCCAACTTTCACAACATCGTCAACATTCTCAACTCGCTTACCACCTGCAAGTTTGCGAAGTTGTGTGATGTGCAAGAGCCCATCTTTAGTCGGAGTCAGCGACATGAATGCACCAAAAGTCGCAGTCTTCACAACAGTAGCCATAAAGCGCTCTCCCACTTCAGGGATGTGTGGATTGGCAATAGCGTTCACCGCCTGCTTTGCTGCTTCAGCGGCAATGCCATCACTTGCTCCGATGTACACGGTTCCATCATCTTCAATAGTGAGATCTGCACCTGTGTCTTCTTGGATTTGATTGATGTTCTTGCCCTTTGGACCAATGAGTTCACCAATCTTGTCGACTGGAATTTTCACAGTAATGATGCGTGGGGCGTTTGCTGACATTTCTGCTGGTACGGAAATCGCTTTGGCCATGGCATCGAGAATCGTTAAACGGGCCTCTTTTGCCTGAGTGAGTGCTCCAGCCAATACCTCTGCTGGAATACCATCGAGTTTTGTATCAAGTTGAAGTGCTGTGATGAATTCACTTGTACCTGCAACTTTAAAGTCCATATCACCAAATGCGTCTTCAGCACCCAAAATGTCTGTTAACGCAACGTATTCCTGCTTGCCATCAATGGTGTCAGACACAAGACCCATGGCAATACCTGCAACTGGCGCTTTGAGTGGAACACCAGCACTGAGAAGTGACATCGTTGAAGCACACACAGAACCCATCGAGGTTGAACCGTTTGAGCCAAGTGCCTCTGAAACCTGACGGATTGCGTAGGGAAATTCCTCTCGTGTTGGAAGAACAGGAACAAGCGCGCGTTCTGCAAGTGCTCCGTGACCAATTTCTCGTCGCTTTGGCGTTCCAACTCGTCCGGTTTCGCCAGTTGAATATGGTGGGAAGTTGTAGTTGTGCATATAACGTTTATGCGTTTCAGGTGACAACGTGTCAAGCTGCATTTCCATCTTCAGCATATTCAAAGTAGTCACCCCGAGAATCTGTGTTTCGCCACGTTCAAAAAGTGCTGAGCCATGAACGCGTGGAATGACATTAACTTCGGTCGTCAGTGGTCGAATATCGCCAAGACCTCGACCATCAATTCGAACTTTCTCTTTCAAGATTCGTGTTCGTACAATTTTCTTTGTCAGCGAACGAAGCGCTGCACTGATTTCCTTCTCTCGATCCACAAAGGAGTCGGCCAACTTTGCGACAATCTCATCCGTGATCCGATCCATCTCGGCTTCACGTTCTGCTTTTGAAACAATGGTCATTGCCTGAGCGATTGCATCACTTGCAATCGCCTCAACTGCCTTGAATGCATCTTCCTGGTAATCAAGGAAGATTGGAAACTCAGCGACATCTTTACCTGCTTGTTCAGAAAGTCGTTGTTGAGCCTCACAGAGAATTCGAATAAAACCTTTAGCTGCATCTAAGCCAGATGCAACGACATCTTCGGTTGGCGCAAGGGCGCCAGACTTCACAAGATTCACTGTGGCTGAGGTAGCTTCCGCCTCAACCATCATGATCGCTACATCGTTATCAACAATTCGTCCTGCTACCACCATGTCAAACACTGCAGACTCGAGCTGTTCGTGTGTAGGGAATCCAACCCAAGTTCCATCAATCAGTGCGACTCGCACACCACCAATAGGGCCTGAGAATGGCAAACCTGCTAACTGAGTTGACATAGATGCAGCATTGATTGCAATCACGTCATAAAGATGTTCAGGGTGAAGACTCATTACTGTAACAACAACTTGCACTTCATTTCTCAGTCCCTTTACGAATGCTGGGCGAAGTGGACGGTCGATCAATCGGCAGGTCAAGATTGCTTCTTCGGTTGGGCGACCTTCGCGGCGGAAGAAAGAACCTGGAATCCGGCCAACCGAATACATGCGCTCTTCAACATCAACGGTCAGTGGAAAGAAATCAAACTGATCACGTGGCGATGAGGATGCGGTCGTTGCTGAAAGCAACATTGTTTCTTTATCGAGATAAGCAACTGCTGATCCGGCAGCTTGACGTGCAAACTTTCCAGTTTCAAATGTAATTGTGCGCTTACCAAATTTACCGTTATCGATAACGGCGTCTTGTGAACATGTACCCGACACGGGCAAACTCCTTTTCGTTGTGCAGAGTTCGCTGCCGATCATCGATCGAAGCACACCACCTGGGTGGGATGCCACTACCGAGGACCGACCAACTCCGCGTCCTTTTTCACTTCACTCACTCACTGAATATCAAGAGTGGAGAAGTTTTGACGATTGGGTATGTGCAACACAACCAAGCGCCAAAATAATTCGGCTGTAGGTGCCTTAGCGACGGATGCCCAGTTTGTCGATCAATACACGGTAGCGATTGATGTCGATTTTTTGTAGGTATTGCAGTAGTCGACGACGACGACCTACCATCAACAACAGACCTCGACGACCGTGGTGGTCATGGGGATGCGTCTTTAGGTGATCGGTAAGGTGATTGATTCGACTTGTAAGAACTGCTACTTGCACCTCTGGGCTACCAGTGTCGCCTTCAAAACGGGCGTACTCTGCCATGAGAGATTTTTTGTCTAAAGTATCTGGCGATGACTTTGCCATGTGTATCTCCTCGAACGCGTTCGGTCTCAATTTCCAGGCGTTCGACCAGAGAATCGACAAGTTCTATGAACAGGCAGATGGTAATGAATGAGGGCATTTATCCCAAATTGAGGACTCTGCGCACGCTCAAAATATCCGATTCCATCGCATTCAGAAGGGCCTCCACCCCGTCAAACTTCTCCATCCCCCGAATAAAGTGCGTAAATTCAACACCGATGTATTGGCCATACAGTTCGAGCCACGAATCTTCAATCGCATACACCTCAAGTGTCCGATAGCTTGCGTTAAATGTCTCGTTATAGCCCACTGAAATAGCAGCTGGGTATCGAGCGCTATAAGTAGAGAGAAACCCTGCATACACCCCGTCCTTTGGAAGCATCATGGTGTCATCAATTTGAACATTGGCAGTTGGGTAACCAAGTTCACGTCCTCTTTGAAAACCTTTGACTACTTCCCCACGTATTTCGAAATGCCTTCCTAGCATCAAGTTCGCTTGCTGGATTTCAGAAGTAGCTAGACACTCACGGATGCGAGTTGATGAGACTCGTTGGCCTTGAAATGTTGTGTGCGGAACTTCTCGTACCTCAAGGCCGGAATTGCGCAATGTTGATGAATCACCCTTTGCTTTGTGACCAAAACGAAAACCTTCACCAATGACCACGCATTCTGCGTTCAATTCACCTTGAAGAATCTCAGCAATGAAGTCTTCCGCTGACTGCTCTGATCGTGCACGATTGAAATCGCATACAAAGACTTCTGATACTCCTGCTGTCGCCAAACACGCTTTTCGCTGTTCAAGGGATGCAAGCATTTGAACCGTCACGCTCTTGACAACCGTCATTGGATGCGGATCAAATGTCAGTGCAATCAATTGCACACCTCTGGCAAGGGCTTCTTCTCGGGCAACCTGCAAGAGTTGTTGATGTCCAATATGCACACCATCAAATACGCCAATTGCAACAACAGTTTTTGTCATTATTCTGCGAGAACCACCTTGTAATGGACCTTACCCTCAACTGCATCAATTATGGCAATAACATCATCTGCGTTGACCAACGCCCTCACTCCATTTGGCACATCAAGCTGGAGTGGTTTACCGTGACGAATAGCTTGCACCTGATCTGCTGTCACATCTGAAATAGGCATTACCTTGCTGCAAATATCCTTCATTGAATGAATTTCCAGCGATTCAATATTACGGGCTTCATTTACTGAAAAACTTCCGACAGATAGTCGACGCAATTTAGTTAAGTGTGCGCCGACACCCAATACATTGCCAATGTCGCGGGCTAGGGCTCTCACATATGTGCCACTTGAACATGTCAGCTCAATACCAATATCGATGAACTCGTCGACGATTGAAATTTGCAGTATTGATAATTCTTTGATTTCGATCTGTTTTGCCGCAAGTTCAACACTCTCACCGCGACGAGCTAGCGAGTAGGCCGTTTGACCCGAAATCTTCTTCGCCGAATATGTACTTGGTATTTGCATCTGTTGACCACGAAACGATGCAACTACGTCACGTATCTGCCCCTCTTCAAGGTGCGAGACCGATGACGTAGCAGTGATTGCTCCTTCTTTGTCATCAGTATCGCGCGATTCACCTAGTCTTACAGTGGCGCTATAGGACTTATCGAGTCCAACGAGAAACGTCAGCAGTCGGGTCGCTTTATTCACACCAAGGATGAGTAGTCCAGTTGCGAATGGATCAAGAGTTCCGGCATGACCGACTTTTTTTGTAGCGAGTAAACGTCGAACTTGCGCAACGACGTCATGAGAGGTCAAGCCTTCGGGCTTGTCAATGAAGGTAAAACCGTTCTTCATACGTCTTTCTTATACGGGTTTTCATCACCCGCAGGCTTCGCCAATCCACGCAGATTTTCAATTTCCTTGTCACGCTTAGCTGCCTCAGAGAGCAATTCCTCCAAATGAGCACTTGTCTCTGGTAGAGCATCGGGAATAAAGGTGATACTTGGAGTGTGTTTCATCCCTAATCGTTTTCCCACTTCAGTTCGAATGTTGCCACGTGCTCGAGTAAGTGCTTCCAGCGTTTGGGTTCTTGCTTCTTCATCACCGTAGACAGT
>JBDLTY010000133.1:0-6541 GCA_039805585.1 Actinomycetota bacterium
TGCGCCTTTACTGCCGCCATGGTTGGTCCTTCAGCCGAGTTATCAGTAAAGTGATGAAGAAAAATACAACTGGAAGAATAGCAATTGTTGCAGAACTTGCCGTTGACCAGTAAAAACTCAGTACTAATCCCAGCCAAACTGATAGTGCTGAAAAGAGCACCGAGAACATCATCATGCGTGGGATACTCTTCGATATGAGCGCTGCAGTTGCAGGAGGTCCAATCAAGAGTGAAAACACTAACAATGTACCAACGCTTTGAAAACTACCCACAACTGTCATCGCAATCAATATCAGTAATAGGAAGTGAGTGCGCTGAGGCCTCATGCCCCAGAGTTCTGCTTTTTCGACGCTAAAAGACATTACGACCAATGACCTGTACAAATACAAGGTCAAACCTATTGCAAGGCTCGCAAGCCCAATTTGAAAATATATGTCATTAACTGTGATGGCAAGGGGATCACCAAACAAGATTGTCGCCAGATTACCTGAATAGCTATCACTTCTGGATATCAGAATCACACCAAGAGACAACATTCCAACGAAAAGTAATCCTATTGATGTATCAGCCGAAAGGGTCGTACTTCGGTTGATAACTTCAACCAAAATCACCATGACAAGAGCTGCTAGTGCTGCACCGAAGATGGGATTGACATCAAGCAGAACGGCGATAGCGATTCCTGGAACCACACCGTGCACAAATGCATCACCAAAGAAACTCATACCACGCAACACCAGCCACGTGCCTACGATTGATGCCATAAATCCCGAAATCAACCCTCCGATTAATGCGCGCTGCTGAAAACCATAAGCAAATGGCTCAATCAGTATATCCATTATGACAAAGCTTTACTGATTGCATTTGCATTAAATTGCATCATTTTGATGTAGGTGTCTGCATCAGAGTTAGCCCCTCCAAGACTTCCTTCATACAGACGTATAACTCCAATGTGTTTACCTATTTCATCTCGAAGTGCATTGGCGAGTTTCTCCGTAGAATTCGTGCCAACGAAAATTGCCTTTACCTTCTTTTCCTTGATAATTTTCACAAGCGCCGCCAACTCTTCAGACGTTGGCTGGGCGTTATCCGAAACAGAAGGAATGAGTGACCCAATGATTTCAAAGCTGTAAGCCTCTGCGAAGTAATTGAAAGATTCGTGATCAACCACTAGCAATCGGTTGGTTGACGGGATAAGTGCCAACGAACTCTCAACAAGCGACTCAGCATCGAGGATGTCGTCACGAACAGTAGTGGCGCAATTTTCGAATGTGACATCGTTTGTTATTTCAGTCAACTCATTACCAATTGCTTCTGCAGCTTTTGCCATCCGTGACATGTCGAGCCAGAAGTGTGGATCAAATTCTCCATGCTCGTGTGAGTCTTCCTCATGGTTATGGTTATGAAGCGCTTCAGTATTGAGGGCGATTGGATCTACGGCTGCTCCAACTTCAAATACCCGCACACCTTCACTTTTGATGTTCTCAATAACATCCGAGAGACCTGCCTCCAGTTCAAGACCGTTGAGTACAACGAGATCGGCTTTCGCCATGTCTGCTGCTTGCTGTGAGGAGATACTGAAATCGTGCGCGCTTGCACCGATGGGCATCAGCACCGTAGTGGTTCCATTTGCGCACGACACGATGTCTTCGACCACA
Organism: Actinomycetota bacterium; assembly: GCA_039805585.1. GTDB lineage: Bacteria > Actinomycetota > Actinomycetes > S36-B12 > UBA5976 > JAFMIT01. Next base: position 1,655 of record JBDLTY010000133.1, read on the forward strand.
TCACCAAGGATGTTGGTAGACACTACAACTCTAACTGACGTTGTTTCAGGTGTTGAACACGCAGACATGAGCGCAACTGCAAAGGAAAATGATGCAACGAATTTTTTCACTTCCACAGTGTAACCTTATTGAGAACGATTGTCAATAAGAATTGCAGTATTCTTACCACCCTTGGGGCAGTAGCTCAGTTGGTTAGAGCCCCGGACTCATAATCCGGTCGTCGTAGGTTCGAGCCCTACCTGCCCCACGTAGACCAGTGGGAGCGGCATGAGACTTGGCTATGTGGTTATCTATGTTGAAGATCCTGACAGTTGTGTCGAATTTTGGACAAAATCAATTGGATTCATTCTCCTAAGCGAATTGAGACTATCCGATCACACGATTCGTCGAGTAGGTCTCAATGTACAAGGCCCAAGTATTGAACTTGTTCCTATGGCCCTGATGAAAGACAATCCAGATGGTCTTGATCTGGCAACTCCTTCACTCTGTTTCTATGTCGACAATATTCAGGGTGAACATAACAGACTGAAAAATAACGGAGTTGAAGTCAGCGAAATTGTGCAGCATTTCGGTAAGGAGACATTCGCCTTCTCCGACAACGAAGAACGCTGGTTTGCTGTAATGGAAATGTGATGCCAAACATTTTACTTCGCTTCATGATGCGCTAAATTTGATTCCAACACCCTAACTTGTGGGACCTTTACATGGTTAGCATTAGCGGGTGAGCAGTGCTATTGAGATTCTTACCCCGCATCTGCGCAATTACGAGTGGGGTTCAAAAACGCAAATTCCTGAATTATTCTCATGGCCAGTAAGTGAAACGCCGCTTGCTGAAATATGGCTCGGAGCGCATCCACATGGTTCTAGTGTTACCGATACGGGTGTGAGTCTTTCAAGTTTGATTGAAGCCGATCCATTGCGCTTACTCGGTGAAGAAGTCTGCTCACGATTTGGCAATCGACTTCCATTCCTCATGAAGTTTCTTGCAGCAGATGCGCCACTGAGTATTCAAGTTCACCCAACTCTCAAGGCTGCTCAGGAAGGTTTTGCACGAGAATCTGCATCGGGCATATCCCATGAGAATCGCAACTATCAAGATCCATACGACAAGCCAGAGCAAATGTGTGCACTGAGTGACATGTGGGCACTTGTTGGATTTATCGAAACAAGAAAATGCCGTGAATTCTTTATGAGAATTGATGATTACGATGCTGTTCAAGCACTGGAAGCAAATTCAAGTGGCGAAGTTTTCATGAATTTACTCAAGCGCGAATTGAAGCTTGGCCTTGCAGAAATTGTAGAGAAGTTGAGCGAAAATTATGAAGAAGATATATGGGTGAAAAAACTTCACAATCAATACCCTAACGATCCAGCAGTGCTTGCACCTTTTTTCATGAACCTCATTCATATTCAGCCTGGCGAAGCAATTTTCGTGAACGCTGGAACGGTGCATGCGTACCTTTCGGGATGTGGAGTGGAAGTTATGGGAGCTTCCGACAACGTTTTACGCTCGGGTTTAACCACGAAGAAAATAGACGTTGATGAGTTAGAAAGAATCGTAAACCTCACACCGATGACTCCTAGAGTCATCCGGCCCGAAAAATCGAATTTACAAACATGGGTTAGTGAAGTGGAATACTTTAAATTGCAAAAGTTTGATGCAGGGCAGTCGCGAATTGCTGGTCCCGCAGTTATCGCATGTGTTGAAGGGGTAGTTTCTTTGATTGCGGAGAATTCACAGGTCTCTCTTGCAAAAGGACAATTCGCGTATCTCGTGGGAGAGGTAGAAGCAAGTATTCAGGGAACTGGAAGCGCATATCTCTGCACAACGAACATTCAAGGTGATGCGTGAGCGATGTAGACGATCTAGATCGACATAAATATGTTGGTGAAAACCCACTGAAGACAATATGGTTCCTAACGAAAGGGCAACGCCGAAATCTTGGCTTGTCCTTTATGTTCTTTACAATTAAACATAGTCCTGCCTGGCTTTTGCCGTTGCTTACTGCGAACATCATCGATGTTCTCGTTCAGCGAAAACCTCTTTCAATGCTTTGGATCTATGTTGGATTAATGGCACTACTGGTTGTTCAGAATCTACCAATCAACTTGCTTTACGTTCGTTTCTTATCTCGTGCAGTGAGAAGCCTTGAAAGTAACCTCAGATCGACAATTGCACAGCGTCTACAGCAACTCAACATGAGTTACTATGCCAAAACAAATGCAGGTGTATTGCAAACGAAAGTTGTTCGCGACGTTGAGGCTATTGAGCAAATGCTGAAGAACCTTGGTGAGGGTGGAATTGGTGCTGTCAACACATTGATTGGAGCAATAGTTATAACTTCAATCAAAATTCCACAATTTATGCCAGTGTTTTTTATCTTGGCGCCTATAAGCGGATTGTTGATTGTAAAACTTCGATCAAAGTTACAGCAGACAAATCAAGAATTTCGTCAAGAAGTTGAAAAAATGTCTGCACAAGTGAACGAGATGACAACCTTATTGCCGGTTACTCGAGCGCATGGCCTTGAATCCAATGCACTTGCACGCGTAACTGGGTCTTTCAAGCAGGTGAAGATTGCAGGCATGCGCCTTGATGCAATCAATGCACTCTTTGGTGCTACGGCGTGGGTTGTTTTCCAACTTGCAAACGTTTCCTGCTTGGGCTTTGCCGTTTACATGTCATACACACAAATACTCCCAATTTCCGCCGGGGAAGTGGTCATGTTGACAACATACTTCGCAATGCTCACTGGATCAATTATCCTGTTTTCAAGCATCATTCCATTGGTGACAAAAGGACTTGAATCTGTCCGTTCCATTGGTGAGGTACTGGAGTCACCAGATATCGAACTCAACATTGGTAAAGAGCGATTGGATCAGGTGATTGGCAAAGTTGAATTTCGTAATGTTGAGTTCACGTATCCAAATTCGAACCGTCACGCGCTTCATCAAGTAAATTTTCAAGTATCTCCAGGAGAAGTCATCGCACTTGTAGGGCCTTCAGGTAGCGGCAAATCAACGCTAGTGAATCTTGTGATCGGATTCCTGCGCCCTAATAGTGGAGCAGTACTGATTGATGGCCATAACACGAGTGGGCTTGACATGCGAAGCGTTCGCCAACATGTTTCTGTCGTGGCACAGGAATCAATTCTTTTCGAAGGATCTGTGAAAGATAACATAACTTACGGAATTTCTGATGTGTCGGAGGATCAACTTATTGACGCTCTCAAGTCCGCTAACGCATATGACTTTGTAACTGCATTGCCTGATTCTTGGGACACAGTTGTCGGTGAGCGTGGGGCCCGCTTGTCTGGAGGTCAACGCCAGCGGATATCGATAGCGCGCGCAATTATTCGAGACCCCAAACTTCTCATTCTTGATGAGGCAACGTCAGCCCTGGATTCGCAATCTGAGAGAGAAATTCAGAAGGCACTCAATACGTTGATGGAATCTCGGACCACCTTTGTCGTTGCGCACAGACTTTCAACAGTACAGAGAGCGACACAGATTCTGGTGCTTGAACAGGGCAGTGTCATTGAACGTGGCACACACCGTGAGTTGATATATCAAGATGGGCTCTATGCCAATCTGTATCAAGCACAATTATTGGAAGTGTAAGTATGGAGTACTTCTGGGCTTTTCTTATCGTATTCGCTGAGAATTTGATGCCTGCTTTTGGACCGCCTACCTGGTTAGTGCTGGTTTACTTGACTCTTGGATTCAAGCTTGAACCCATACCACTGATCATCTTGTCGGTGATTGCAGCGTCACTCGCGCACTATTTGCTTGCATATGCATTTCGACGCTTCAGGTTCAAATTACCCGAATGGTATCGAAAGAATCTTGAAAATCTTGGAGAAAAAATCACAAGACATGGTGCTACATCCTGGGGGCTCTTCTTCTTATTCTTGTGGTCACCACTTTCTTCATCACAACTTTTCGTTGCGGCGGGGCTCATTCCACAAGTGCGCATCTTGCCACTGGTAATAGCGTTCGCTGTTGGTCGTTCAATCACGTATCCGACATACGTGTTTGCAGCGGCATACCTAGCAAATACCGACTTAGGAAGAACCCTTGTAAGAGAAATGACATCTCCGTTCATGTTGATTTCGCAAACACTGCTGATTGTCGGTGTGATTGCTTTGGGATTCATACGCTGGAAAAGCGACACGACAAAGCCGTAGATATTCTCACGTTTCATCTAAGGCCCTTGAGCCTGCCCGCTACGCGCGGCCCAGCACATTAGGCTACGGATATGAGTATTCATATTGAAGCCGGAAAAGGCCAAATCGCGGAAACCATCTTGTTACCAGGTGATCCTCTTCGTGCAAAGTGGATTGCGGATAATTTCTTAGAAAAGGTCGAGCAGTACAACGCAGTTCGCAACATGTTCGGGTACACAGGTTATTACCAAGGTGAACGTATTTCCGTGCAAGGAACTGGAATGGGAATACCTTCGATTTCAATCTACGTGAATGAGCTTTTCATGGAATACGGTGTCCAGAAAGCCATTCGTGTTGGCACATGTGGTGGCCTGAAAGGAACGGACATTCGTGATGTTGTCATAGCAATGACTGCATCGACGGATTCGTATCACAATCGACGTTACATGAATCTCGACTATGCGCCTCATGCCAACTATGAACTCTTGGAAAATGCAGTAAAAGCCGCGCGCAGCAAGGGCGTGAAATTTCACGTTGGCGCGGTAGCCACCATGGATCTTTTCTACGACCCGAATAAGAACACGCTCGATCTGCTTGAAGAGCATGGTGTGCTTGCGCTTGAAATGGAAACTAGTGCGCTCTATACCCTCGCTGCGCGTTACGGTCGAAAAGCGCTCACTATCTGCACCGTGAGTGACCATGTTCGCACGGGCGAGCAAAC
>JBDLTY010000134.1:0-34323 GCA_039805585.1 Actinomycetota bacterium
TCGCTTGAAGGATGCAGGTTGGATTTATGAAGGGTCCTATCAGGGGCCATATTGTGTTGGATGTGAAGAGTTCAAACTCCCAGCAGATCTCATTGATGGTGAAAATGAATACCACGGGCAAAAGTGCTGTCCAATTCATTCCAAACCCGTAGAGATAGTTGATGAAACTAACTGGTTCTTCAAGCTCTCAGCCTTTACCGATAAATTAATTGAGCACTACACCAAACATCCCGAGGCGATTCGTCCACAATCGGCATACAACGAGGTGATGTCGTTCATTAAGCAGGGGCTACAAGATCTTTCGATTTCTCGTAGCACATTTTCTTGGGGTATTGATGTGCCGTGGGATGAAAGCCAAGTTGTCTATGTTTGGTTTGATGCGCTTTTGAACTATGCAACCGCGGTTGGACTCGATGATGCTGCTGGTTCTGAAGGTGCAGAAAAATTCGCCTCGACCTGGCCTGCGGATGTGCACCTCGTCGGCAAAGATATTTTGCGATTTCACGCAGTAATCTGGCCCGCAATGCTGATGGCAGGTGGATTGCCTCTTCCCAAGTGCGTCTATGCGCATGGCTGGCTACTCGTTGGTGGCGAAAAAATGAGTAAATCCAAACTGACTGGCATCGCTCCAAGTCAGATTATTGATCATTTCGGATCCGATGTTTTTCGATATTACTTTTTGAAGGCAATTCAATTTGGGCAAGACGGCTCCTTCTCGTGGGAAGATTTGAGCGCTCGCTATACAGCGGATCTTGCTAATGGACTTGGAAATCTTGCTTCACGAGCAACAGCCATGGTCAATAAGTACTGTGATGGCGTTTTACCAAAGCCCGGGACCCTGAGTGATGCTGAAGAATCTCTTCGAGTACTTCTTGAAAAGACTGTCACAACTGCCGATACACATATGCTGGATCTGGACTTCGCTGAAGGCATTTCAGCCGTAAAGGAGTTTATTGACGCGATTAATCTCTATGTCACCGAGCGCGAGCCTTGGAAAGTGGCAAAAGATGAAAGTCGAGCAGAAGAACTTCACACTATTTTGTACACAATCATTGACTGCCTTCGCGCAATTGCAATTTTATATTATCCAGTTATGCCAAAGGCGATGGCAAGTATGTGGGGGCAACTTGGAATTCCAGGCGAACTTTCAGGGCAACATATTCAAACCGCATCAAGCTGGCAGAGTACGCCTGCTGGTATCAAGGTAACTAAAGGAGATGCACTGTTCCCACGATTAGAGGACGAATGACGCGTGAGCCATTGCGCAATCGCTCTGAATGGGACTCCAACACGGCTCGCGAGCTGAATTTGCCACCATTGCCAGACAGACTTCCTCTCGATGTTGTGGATTCGCACTGTCATCTTGATATTGAAGATGGTGATCAATTTTTAGCTCCAGAACGCGCGCTTCTTGAAGCCACTTCAGTTGGGGTTAATCGAATTGTTCAAGTTGGAGTTGATGTGCCAAGTTCCAGATGGTCACGAGATCTTGCCCACAGTTTGCCCCGCATTCTTGCGGCTGTCGCAATTCATCCAAACGAAGCGCCACGGATTGCCATGGAAGGCTCACTCGAAGTTTTGCAGGAGCAGATACGCGAAATTGAAGAACTTGCAAGCGATGAAAGAGTGCGAGCGATTGGTGAAACTGGCCTCGATTTCTTTCGGACAGATGAGGCTGGACGATCATCACAGATGTTTTCGTTTGAAGAACACATCCGAATAGCTAAAGAGCACAACAAGGCGCTGATGATTCATGATCGCGATGCGCATGAAGAGGTAGTGCAAACGCTGCTCAGAGTAGGGGCGCCAGAAAAGGTCATCTTCCATTGCTTTTCAGGCGATGCGTGGCTAGCAAGAGTGGCCGCTGAACACGGGTGGTACTGCTCATTTGCAGGCACTGTGACATTCAAGAATGCTAAAAATGTGCGAGAGGGTTTATCCGTCTTGCCACTTCAAAATATCTTGGTCGAAACTGATGCACCATTTCTCACACCTGAGCCATTTCGAGGACGACCCAATGCTTCATATCTGATACCTCATACTGTGAGGTTTATGGCTGAGTTCAAAGGAATAGACATTGAAAAACTGTGTGCAGCAATCTCCGAGAATTCTGAGAATGTTTTTGGATCGTTTGACTGATGGAATTTCTCAGTGCACCAGAAATACGAAAGTTAGCAGAGCAAGTCGGGTTTAGCCCGAAGAAATCATTTGGGCAAAATTTTCTACTTGATTCCAATGTTGTTCGTTCAATTGTCGATAAGGCTCACATTGACGCATCTGATGTGGTTTTGGAAATCGGTCCTGGCTTTGGATCATTAACACTGGGATTACTTGAAGTTGCGAAAGATGTTATCGCAGTGGAAATCAGCCCTACACTCGCAGAATTACTGCCCGAAACGGTTTTGCGCCTTGCCCCTGACATGAAGGATAAGTTGCAGGTCATCTGCCTCGACGCACTTGAAGTAGAGGATCTACCAATAGCGCCAACTGCTCTTGTTGCCAATCTTCCCTATAACGTGAGTGTGCCGATTCTCTTGCACCTTTTGAAGACGTTCCCATCAATTTCATCAGGACTGGTTATGGTGCAAAGTGAAGTCGCTGATCGACTTGTTTCAGCACCTGAAGGTAAAACGTATGGAATTCCCAGTGTGAAATTAGCCTGGTATGCGAAAGCAAAAAAAGTAGGGGACATTGGTAGAAAAGTTTTCTGGCCGGCACCAAATGTTGATAGCGCACTCGTGTATTTTGAACGACATCAAACCCCTCTTGCTGATGTTGACAGCGAAGAACTCTTCGAATTAATCGACCTAGCCTTTTCGTCTCGAAGAAAGATGCTTCGCTCAGTGTTATCGTCCTGGATACGTTCGGACAAGGTATTTGAAGAAGCTGGAATCAACCCCACCGTCCGTGGAGAGGCACTTGGTGTGCTTGACTTTGTGCAATTACTGCAGGCGAATAAGGGTGGAAATACGTGAAGAAGTTGAAAGTGGTCGTGAAAGTTCCTGCAAAAATCAACCTAGCATTGAAAGTTGGTGCACTTGCAGACGATGGATTTCATCCACTTGAAACAGTTTTCCAGGCAATAGATATTTATGATGAAATTATTGCCACCTCGGCCCAGGGCCTCTCTCTTTCGATAGAAGGCGAAGGTGCTGAAGAGTTGGGAACAGGCAGCGACAACTTGGCATATAAGGCTGCAGCACTTCTAGCGCAGCACGCAGGAATTGAACCTAATGTTCATCTACATATTACAAAGAAGATTCCGATTGCTGGAGGACTTGCAGGTGGCAGCGCTAACGCAGCGGGAACCTTAGTTGCATGTGATTCACTCTGGCGGCTTGATACCGATAAAGACGAGCTGTTAGCGCTTGCAAGTCAACTTGGTGCTGATGTGTCATTCGCATTGCTTGGTGGTACAGCACTTGGTAGAGGCAGAGGTGAAAAACTCACCACAATGCTCAATCGTGGCGAATTTCATTGGGTCCTGGCCGTTTCCTCGACGGGACTTTCTACACCAGAGGTCTACAGAGTTTTCGACATGCTGAATCCAGATCCAATACCGCCAGCAATCGATACACGTTTAGCAGGCGCACTAGCAACTGGTGATGTGACGCTCGCAAGTGAATGCTTTAGTAATGATTTGCAAGCTGCTGCAATCAAGATGCGTCCACAGATTAAACGAATTCTCGCTTCAGGTTTGGATGCAGGCGCTATCGGTGCACTTGTGAGCGGAAGTGGCCCTACGTGTGCATTTCTTGCTCGAAATCCAAATCACGCTTTGCATATTGCTGGCGAATTGCAAGCAAGCGGAGTTGTGGAGCGAACCATGATTGCATCGGGGCCTGCAAAGGGTGCTCATATCGTTTCTCGCGAGCAGTACTTCGATTAAGCCTTCGGTAATCCCGCAAGCACGATATCTTGAAGTTCTTTTCTGGCTCGTGGTGATGTCTCGCGTTCTTTAAGCTCATCTGGTAATTCAGTTGTGGCGCTGTATTTACCTACTGCAATCACAACAAGTGGCTTTAGGTCTTCAGGAACCTGCAATGATTGTGAAAGTGCTGCTGCATCAAAACCCGCCATCTGGTGCAAACTCAATCCAAGTGCTGTGGCCTGTATTCCAAGTTGCCCCACCGCTAAACCAACGTCATAGAGTGCGAGTTTTCTTTCTTTACCTTCTGGTGTGTGCGTTTGCGCGAATGCCACAATGAAAAGACTGGCTTTAGGTGCCCAGAGTTTGTTGTTGCCTGCCAAAGTATCTGCAATTTTCTTGAACTGCTCTTCACCGCGGCGTGCAATCAGAAATCGCCACGGTTGAACATTTGAACCAGATGCCGCCCAGCGTGCTGCCTCAAGTAGGGCGCGAATATCGTTGTCGCTGACGACAAACGACTCATCAAATGAGCGGGTGCTCCAGCGTTTAGCAATGTTGGGTTCAAGGGCAACTGAAGATTCGGCGGCTTTTTCCATTATTTTTGCGCTCCTAATAGAGATTGTTGTGCAAGTGAAGTTTTCTTGAGTAATTGATCTGCAATCTGGTCAAGCACCATCCGGACTGGATGTGTTTCGGCAAAGGATGTGATGACGTTACCGTCATCACCAGCAGTCAAAACATCCTGCATAAATGGCACCTGACCTAGCAGTGGCACGTCTGTCGATAATTCCTTACTTAATTCAGCGGATACGACTTCTCCGCCACCGCTACCAAACAGCAAGGTCTTTTCATTGCAATGCTCACAAATGCTGTAGCTCATATTTTCGATAACGCCAACAACATTTTGTGAAATCAGAGTTGCCATCATACCTGCTCGAATGGCAACCTCGCTGGCCGCAATTTGTGGAGTCGTCACGACCACGATGTTCGCTATGGGTAGCAATTGTCCAAGTGAAATTGCAATGTCTCCAGTACCAGGTGGTAAATCCAAAAGCAAAATATCAAGATCTCCCCAAAAGAAGTCAGTGAGAAATTGAGTTAAGAATTTTCCAAGCATTGGACCGCGCATTGCAATAGGTCGATTCTTGTCCGGCCCCTTCATGCTAGAAACAGACAGCACTTTTACACCGTGAGCAGTTGGAGGGATTCGAAGGTCAGGATCAATGACTGTTTCTTCGGTTTGAAGACCCATGATTCGTGGAATTGAATGACCATAAATGTCTGCATCGATAATTCCGACTTTCAGGCCGCGAGTTTCAAAAGTCGCAGCCAGATTCGCCGTTAGCGAGGATTTTCCTACTCCACCCTTGCCTGATGCGATTGCAAAGATTCGGGTTCTGGAATTTGGGCGATTGAATGGAATTTCGGGTTCAGGTCCACGAAGTTTGAGTTTCAGTGCTTCTCGTTGTTCATTTGACATCACATCAAGTTCAACAGTGACGCTATCGATCCCGTCAAGCTCAGAAACTTTCTTCATTACCCGGTCTTGAATGGTACCTTTCATCGGACAAGACTTTATTGTGAGAAAAACTTCAATTACTGCGTGTGCACCATCAAGTTTGACTGATTTCACCATACCAAGTTCAGTGATGGGGCGATGAATTTCAGGATCTTCAACGAGGGCAAGTTGAGCATAAATTTCTTCGACAGAAGGCATGGGGTTAGCCTAGATTGTTACGGTCTTTCCCGCTCATCGCCTGACTCTTTGAGTTCCTCTACAGCATCCGCAAGTTCATTTCGCACATATTCTCGTGTTGCAAGTTCGCCTAATGCTATGCGGATTGCAGCAATCTCTCGGCTAAGAAATTCCATTTCAGCAAATAAGCGCTCGGTACGCAATCGATCTTCCGCGATGGTGACCCGGTCTCGATCTGTTTGCCTGTTTTGTGCAAGCAGAATTAAGGGCGCTGCGTAGGAGGCTTGCAGTGACAAGAGAAATGTCAAGAAAATGAACGGATACTCATCTGGTGTGAGGCCTTCAGGTGAAAAGATATTCCAAAGAACCCAAACCAGAATAAATCCAGTCATGTAGGCGATGAAGCGCCAGGAGCCGATGAAGCGGGCTATACGTTCACTGAAGACTCCAAACGTTTCTGCGTCATAGGAAGGCCTGAGTGTGCGTTGGGTCGTTGGCGTATCAAGCCGGTTTCTTTTCGTCATCTCACACCTCTTCCGTATCAGTATCGCGCCAGTCTTCTGGCAACATATGGTCAACTAAGTCATCAACTGTCACCGCACCAAGTAATCGTCCTGCATCGTCAACCACGGGCAACGCAACAAGGTTATAGGCAGCAAAGTGTCTTGCAACAGTTGCGAGGTTCGCATTTGGCCCGAGTGGTACTAAAGCACGGTCGAGTGCTTGTGAAACTAAGGTCGAAGGAGTTTCTCGCAAGAGCTGTTGGAAGTGAACGGTTCCAAGATATTGACCAGTTGGAGTTTCTAATGGTGATCTCACAACGTATACCTGAGCTGCAAGGGCAGGGGGAATACTTGGATTTCTTACTTGGGCTAATGCTGAAGCAACTGTTGTGTCAGGGGTTACCAAAACTGGATCGGTTGTCATCATACCGCCGGCTGTGTAATCCTCATATGAAATCAAACGCTTGAGGTCTTCAGCATCAGATGGTTCAAGTGATTCAATAATCTCTTGCGCTTTTTGCGCAGGCAATTCTTTGAGAAGATCAGCAGCATCGTCGGGATTCAATTCTTCGAAAACTTCAAGTACCCGATCAAAACCAAGATGTTGAATAAGTTCCACGCGATCTTCTTCGGGTAACTCTTCTAGCACGTCAGCCAACGTGTCATCGCTCAGTTCTGCAACGACTGCTAAACGTCGCTCTTCGGGTAAATCTCGAAGCAACGACGCTAGATCCGTTGGTGCCATATTTGAAATCATTGCTAAGAGTGAGTCAACGGCATGAACTGATGATTCTCCATCGAGTCCGACAATGTCATTCCAATCAAGAGTGAGCTCCTCCGAGAACCTTCGCAATCCTTTTCCTGGTTTTCTCACGAATACTTTAGTGACAATCCAACTACGTGTTCGTTCTTGATAATCAATAGCAACATCACCGATGACAACCTCATCCTGTGAATTGATTATTGTTACTTTACGATCAATGAGCTCTGCCATGACGAGAGTTTCAGATGAGTGCTGGCTGAATCGGCGCAAGTCCACTTTGCCAGTACTCAGGACTTGGCCAAACTCGATAGCAGTGACTCTTCCCATCGGAAGGAAAATGCTACGGCGGGGCATAACTTCAACCACGAGCCCAAGGACTTGAGGGGTACGAGTGACAATAGATGAGAGCACAACATCGCGTACTTTCCCCACTGGATCTCCCTGAGGGTCAAATACGCTTGTGCCGATGAGGCGTCCTACGTATACGCGATTCTGGTTGCTTGCCATAGACATAGGCTACCTTCACATAAAGTACCCTTAAACCATGCAGAATGTTCTTGACCTAGCGTTTTTTGGCTCTGCCCTCGTAACACTCTTAGTCATCATGGACCCTCCGGGTGTTGTACCCATATTTCTTGCTTTAGCGGGGAAGAAACCTCCCAAGGAAAAATCACGCCTAGCCCTGCAGGCAACCGCTACGTCATTTGGTGTCATTGTCGTCTTTGCACTGCTTGGTGAACAGGTATTGAGCTACCTGAAAATCACACTTCCCGCCCTACAAGGAGCAGGCGGCCTTCTGCTCTTACTTGTCGCACTTGAACTACTCACGGGTCGAGGGCAAGATCCAAATCTAGAAAAAGATGTCAATGTGGCGCTAGTGCCACTTGGTACACCACTACTAGCAGGGCCTGGTGCGATTGTTGCAACAATTTTGTTTGCTCGCCAAGCAGATGCTTTCAATCAATATCTCGCCCTTGCTCTTGCCGTCATTCTTGTTCACGCGTTTATTTGGCTTTCAATGCGCTACAGCGTTGGAATATTGCGATTGATTGGCACGAGTGGCGTGACCATTGTTGCACGAATTGCGGGCCTATTACTCGCTGCTATTGGTGTGCAATTGATTGCAGACTCTATTGTTGGATTTAGTGCCCAATGACATTCATCGTTTCAATCGTGAATCAACAAAGTGATAGTGCGAAGACTACGTTGGCATCAAGATTGAGCGTGGCACTTGCGCAAGTTGGTGAAAATGTTCTAGCGATAGATTTAGATCCGCAAGCTAATCTCACGAAAATTGCTGGAATTGACACCGAAGTGCTTGAGAATTCAGTGCATGAAGTGTTGCTCGGGATGAGCAACATTACTGAGGTAATGGCGGATTCAGATTTAGGAATTGATTTAGTTCCCTCGTGTATCGATTTAGCACGCGTTGAAATGCGTTTGGTAACCCGAGCCGGTCGCGAAAATGTATTGCGTAACGCAATCGAGCAAGTAAAGAGTGAGTATGACTGGATCATCATTGATTGCCCATCTGCGCTTGCATTTCTCACCGTCAATGCTCTATCAGCCTCAACCCATGTTCTGATTCCTGTTGATAGTAAGTTTGCAAGTCGGAGGGCTTTGTCTCAATTGGTGGAGACAATCCATGAAGTTCAACAACTCATCAATCAAGATCTCAAAGTATTGGGCTTTGTGCCAATTGATTTGAATAATCAAGGGGAAGACCTATCTCCACTTGATGAATTCGATATCACCCGCTTTGTCACGATTGGATTTACGGAGGGTTTACACGATGTCAAAGGTGGAAGCTTGGCTTCTCTTTCACTTACACAATCGAATTACAAGAATCTAGCCCACGCTTTACTTACTGCTTTGGGGTAGTCCGATTTATCCTGGTCCGCTTTCGACTGACAGCTTTAGTGGTACGTGCTTGAGTTTTTTCAACCGGTTTTGATGTTTGACGCTCCGGTGCCTTGGCCTCAGGCACTAAACGGGAAGGAACATTGGGATCGATGCCAAGCCCTGTAAATAGGTGTGGGGAGTTTGAGTAGGTTTCAATCGGCTCAGTGAATGCCAGTCCAAGTTGCTTATTAATGTGCTGCCATCGTGGGATGTCTTCCCAATCTACGAGTGTCACTGCCACACCGCTTGCGCCAGCACGACCAGTTCTTCCGATTCGATGAAGATAGGTATTTTCATCATCAGGACAGTCATAATTGACAACATGACTGACCCCTTCAATATCAAGTCCACGCGCAGCCACATCAGTTGCGACTAGTACCTGCACTTTGTTATTTCTCAGTTTTTCAAGTGCACTTTCACGTTGCTTTTGACCAAGATCACCGTGAATGGTACTGACTTTGAAGCCCCGTGCTTTGAGGTCATCATAGAGTTTGGCGGCACCACGCTTGGTTGAGCAAAAAATAATCGTAAGCGTGCAATGTTCAGCCTGCAGAATTTTGGCAACGAGCTCTGGTTTATCAAGTGGATGTGCTCGCCACACGTGTTGTTCGATTTTTTCTACGATTGATTCATCTTCGCCAGGATTGGTAGCGTGAATATGAGTCGGGTTATTCATGTGTCCACGGGCTAAGGACATTATCTTGCCGGGCATGGTTGCACTGAAGAGCATTTTCTGCGCAGTTTTTGGAACCATCGAAATGATTTTCTCAACATCAGGCAGAAAACCCATGTCGAGCATTTCGTCGGCTTCATCAAGTACCAAGACCTCGATAGTGCTGAGATCGATTTTCCCTTGTTGAATGAAATCAAGTAGTCGTCCAGGTGTCGCCACAATGACGTCAACCTGGCCCGCAAGTGCATCGGCTTGTCCTTGCACAGCAGCCCCACCGTACACACTTACAACCTTGAGTGATGTGTGTCGACTTACACGCCCAAGATCACTTCCGACTTGACTTGCAAGTTCCCGGGTCGGTGCAAGGATGAGTGCTCGAATACCGGGCGCTTTTGCCTGCAATAATTTTTCAAGCAAAGGAAGCCCAAAGCCAAGCGTCTTGCCGGTTCCAGTTTTCGCTTGCCCAATAATGTCATAGCCTTTTAGGCCAAGTGGGATTGCTAATTCCTGAATAGGAAATGTGCTCTCAATTCCATCTTCATGAAGTGCTTGAATAAGCGATGAAGAGAGATCTAAATCGTTGAATTGAATGTTACTGACCGCCAAATCCGACTTTGCGCGATTCAGGCGCAGCGATATCAACGTACGCAATCGCACTTGCTGCCACGATAACAACCCTGCCTTTTGCATCAACAAGGGTCAATTTTTCATTTTTCTCAAGAGCAGTGTTCACGAGTTTCTGCACAGCGGATGTGTCCTGATCGTTTTCGACAACAATTTCTCGAGCTGAGTTCTGAAAGCCAATTCGTATTTCCATTATTCCTCTTAGTCGGTTTCTGGATTCAGTAGTCTAGGTACTCCGGAGATTCCTCGCCACGCCAACCTGCTAACAAGGTTAATTGCACTGCGCTTTGGTACCCGACTTCCTTCGCGAATCCATCGTCGAGCTGCAGTTTCAGCAAGTCCTGTCAGCCCCATCGCGAGCATCATCGCCTCTTCAGCCCCAACACCTGTGTCCTCTGCGATAACTTGGCTCACCAGTACAGCACACTCATCTTCAAAAAATTCTATCTTTTCCCTGACCTCTGGGTCGTTGGACAGATCCGATTCAAAGACCAATCGATAGGCCGCATCAGCATCTTCAATAAAGTCAAAGTAGGCGGTAATGGTTGCACTGACACGTTGTCTATTGTCTGTTGTGGAAGCGAGTGCGAGTTGCAGACGATCGAGAAGTTCTTGACCTGTCATCTCAACTAGTGCGATGTAGAGGGAACGCTTTCCATCAGCAAAATGCTGATACAGCACAGGTTTTGAAACGCCAGCTCGTTCAGCGATTTCATCCATGGATGCTTGGTGATAACCATATGCCACGAAAACATCTCGTGCTGCATCAATCAGCATGGCCCGCCGCTCGGTACGAGCAACCCGAGCGGGCTTCACACCCGAAGATTCACTCACAGGGTAAACCCTAGTCCTTCTGGTTTTTATGCCTGGCTTTAGAGACTTCCACGCTTCATCAGATACTGAAAGGCAAACCATCCAGGAACGGTCGGTATCCAAAAAGTTAGGAGTCGAAAAAGTAGAACTGCCGAGAGTGCGATACTTGCATCCACCCCAACTGCAATCAATCCCGCTGTCATCACAGCTTCCACAGCGCCGATACCACCAGGCGTTGGCGCAACTTGACCAAGTGTTGAACCTGCCAAATACACGAGTGAAATAGCAGCGATTGATCCACTTCCATCAAAAGCATAAACACTTGCAACCAGCACAGCACAAAACGCAATATTTAAAAGAAACATTCCACCGATTCCGACGGCCAACTTTGCAGGTTGTTGGGAGAGTGTGACAAAACGAGGAACAACTTCAGAAATGCGTGGTCGTGCAACAGAAACCAAATATCGTCGAACTTTCGGTAAGGGCAAAATTGCCAGTAATACTAAAGTGAATGCAGCAATTGCAATCACGATTTCTCGCGGAGGATTAAACGAAAAATCTTGATTCGTACCTGTGAGATAGCCTGCGACAAAAAGTAAACCAACATGCACAATGAATGCCAAGACTTGCGATACCGCAACTGTTGCACCTGCAACTGTTGCAGATAGTCCTTCTCGCTGTAAGTAACGACCATTGATCGCAACTGTTCCAAGTGCAGGAGGTGAAATGAGTGTCGCGAAGGATGCTGCAAGTTGAGCCAGGAACGTCCTCCAGGCTGAGAGTTTTTCAAAGACAAATCCTTGCAATGCCATGGTTGAGCCAATGTAGGTGAGGATGGTCATGGCAACTGCAAAGCCAACCCAGCTGTAGTTCGCTGTTGAAAGAATATTGAGAATATCAACATCACCGATTTGACCCAAGAGAATGTAACCTGCAAAAAACGCCAATAACAAAGTGATAATTTTTCGTGGTTGTAGTCGTTCTAGGGTTACCGTTTGAACGGAACTCGCCGGTGCAATCGCTGCGATGAGTTCGCGAATGTGCCCAAGCAAACCTCGCTGCTTTCGAAGTAATTTTCTATTTGCAGAACTCAAGGCAAAGACCTGCAGCGCGGGAAGAGCGTCCGCAATCTCACTGATGGTAAAGACCTCTTTCGCAGTGTTTACTGCAGTTTCTGGATTCTTCATCAATGAAAGGGAAATCATCATGTCAGCCAAATCAATTCTGCGCTGCAGATCGCTCATGGCAACGGAACCCGAGGTGATGTGTAAGAGCGTCACTGAGTCATCGGCATGAAACACGATGTGATCTGGAGAAAGCGAGCGATGTGCGATTGAGGCATCATGAAGTTTTTTGAGCGCGACCCATGCGGCCTTCAAGTGGGCGGTAGTTGGGTTTTCCAACTTTTGGCCATCGGCATCTTCAATCCAGTCGTACACAAGTACCGTTGCATCATCATCTATTGATCGTAACGCGACCAGGCGAGGAGTTGGCGCATCAATAGCAGCTGTGGCATAAGCCATCAGTGCTGAGCGTTCGACGGCCTGTCGCATTGTCCAGCCACCAAGTGCGTCGTTATCTCGCAACCTCAATGAACGCCACCAACGTGGAAATAAACCTGCTCCTTCTAAATCTCTGTCGTATACAACAACGTGATACTTTTCATTATCTGCAGTTGTTGCTACATAGCGTCTACCGTGATCTGTTGATGTAGTTGCTCGAAGAACATTGATAGGTATGCCTGCCCCGTGGAGTGTTTTAGCTACTTCAAGACCTTTTGGTCGAGTTGTAGGTGTTCCAAAGAGATAGCGAAATCCAAGTCCTACAGCCCAGCCAAACAAGAGCGAAACAGCAAGGGCCGTAACTGTGAAATTACCGGCGATGTTATCTGCAATTGCGGAAGCGCCGACGATTACCGTTGAGGCAATACTTGCACTACCGCGAAGCCGGGCAACTGTTACCAGAGCCGTCACGCTTGCAATAAGTGCTTGCAAAGGGAACGTACTTCGTTCACTTGTTCCCGCAAGTGCAAACCATAAATCGTTACTGCCAAAGTCTCGCAGTAGATTGACTGCAACACCAATCAAGAGTGCAGCAACAATAAAGCTCAAGACTGCTTCTGCGAGGAGCCTGCCACCACGACGAGTCAAAAGTGAATATGCAACGATAAAAGGCAAAATAAATTGACCAATGCCTGTAATGATTCCAAGTAGAAGTGAAATCAGACCTGGCAAGCGTGAAGCACTATCTGCAACATCCTGATCGATCGCCGAAAAAGTATTGAGAAGAATTGTTGACAAGGTGATGACTGCAAGTGTGCCAAGGATTGCAAGGGTAAAGCGAAGTACATCGATAGGTCGGCGAACTCGCTTAGAAAAAACGCCTTCTTCGATAACGATGGTGCCCGAATCGGTGGTCACAGGGACAGTTTCCCATGAGGAGCCATACATTGGTGGCGCAGGGGAATTGTCAGATTGAGGTTCTAGGGTTAGGGCATGAATCCAATCGGCTTACGGCGAGCAAATGCCAATGCACCCCAATGGTCATTACGCCGACAACCTCGAGCGGATTCCCTCACAGAACTTGATAATTCCCAGCAAGTTGTCGTTGCTCATAATCGTGGTGCGCTGATCGTTTTAGCGGGTCCAGGTACAGGTAAAACTGCGACACTGACAGAGTCGGTACTTGCACGGTTAGAAGAGGGTATTGCAGCCGAAGAGATACTGGTCATCACGTTTGCTCGCGATGCTGCTGCTGAAATTCGCAATCGTATTGTGGCAAGGGTTTCTGCCGGGAAAGTTCCTATCGTCAGTACGTTTCATTCACTTGCACTTGCGATAGTTCGTGAATTTACTAACCAAGATTCTCAACCTAAACTCGTAAGCGCACCTGAACAAGAAGCGATGATTCGAGAACTCATCGGTGGATTTTCCAAGGAACCACTACTCAAGTCCCGCATTCAGTGGCCAAGTGCTTTAGCCCAAGCACTTGAGACACGTGGTCTGAGCGTGGAACTGCGAAATGCTTTAGCTCGAGCACAGGCCTTGAATCTACGGTCTGAAGACCTGATGAAGATTGCTCAACAAGAGGGTAGTGATGTATGGCAGGTTGTGGGCCCATTTTTACAGATGTATGTTGACAATCTTGAAGCAATGAATTCTTTGGATTACAACGAATTGGTACTCCAAGCAAATGAGTTGCTCACCATTGACCAGATTCGAAACACGCTTCAGGGTCGGTACAAGGTCATTTATGTAGATGAGTATCAGGATTCAGATCCATTGCAGATAGCGATGCTTCGACAAATCACGAGATCCGATACATGTTTGGTAGTTGTGGGAGATCCAGATCAGTCCATCTACTCATTCCGTGGCGCTGAAACAAAATCAGTTCACAATTTTTTTGAGAACTTCAATCACATTAGCCCGCAACCACGTGCCCACTTTCTCTCTACGAGTTATCGTTTTGGTCCCAAAATTCGCGATGCTGCGCTTCGAGTCATTGAACGAAACCCAATTCATCCTCAATTACATAATGCGCATGGCTATCGTCAACTTCGTGTTGATGAAGCACGAGATTCCCACGTGGAAGTTAATCATTATCGAGATGATGAACATCAGGCAACAGAAGTTGTCGAAAAAATAATGCAACTGCGAGCGACGCGAAATTACGAATGGAAAGATTTTGCGATACTCGTTCGTTCAGGAGTGCGCTCGATTCCGACGCTACAGCGCGCTCTGATTTCAGCCGGAGTTCCTGTTACGACTACCTTTGATGAAATTCCATTGGTTGAAGAAGTGCCAGTACGTGCATTGTTACTTGCCATGCGAGCTGCTGCTGGCACGTTACCTTCACATGAAGTAATGGAGTTATTGCACTCAGGTCTGGTGGATATGTCACCCTCTGAAACTCGTCGCCTTGCTCGCGCTCTCAAACGCTCTCAGCCTGAAGGGACAACTAATGCATTTTGGTCAGTGGAACTTCTTGCAACTGCATTAGTGTCCCCAGCGTTAACTCAAAGTGTGGATCCACAAGCAGGTGGACTTGCTTTGACTAAATTTCTGAGAATTCAGTCCATCGTCCTGAATGCAAGAGTTCAAATTGAGCGCTTTGAGTCAGCAGATGAAATCTTCTGGGATATTTGGCAGGAATCAAAATGGCCAGAACGACTTCGAAAAGTTTCCTTAAGCCAAGATGCAAGCGCTTCGATTGCCCATCATTCTCTGGATGCGGTTATTTCATTCTTTGAAGCGCTTGGAACGTATCGACGACGAATCCGCGCCAAGCTTGGATGGAAGAATGCCATTGAACATGTGCAATCACTCTTTGTGCCAACTCGTCAAGTTCTTTCCGATTCAATGCGTGATGCAGTAACAATTATGAGTGCACATCGCTCTAAAGGCTTGGACTGGAACGTGGTGTTCGTCTGCAGCGTCAACGAGTCTGTATGGCCCGATTTACGTCGGAGGACTTCAGTGCTTTCGCCAGAACGACTTACAGGTTCGGGACTTGAAGATGTCGTGGATCGTTCAGTTGTGATTCAAGAAGAGCGACGATTATTTTATGTTGCGTGCACTCGCGCCAAAGAGCAACTTTTCGTATCAAGTACTTCTGCGAATTCGCGAAGTGATGTTGTCCCTTCGCGCTACTTGCAGCAACTGCAACCTGGCAGTGACTACGATGCCACAAAGGAGCCTGTGGACTCAGCGCGATTCACCGCAAGTCAACTGGTGGCGCAATTACGCCGTGTCACCCTTGATGCATCAAAATCTCCAGAACTTCGACAGCACGCATTTATGAGGTTGGCCTACTTGGCGCAGGTGCGCGATGAACAGGGAGCACTTCTTTTTCCTGAAGCACACCCCGATTCGTGGTGGGGGACATTCGATTTCACTCACTCAGAAAACGACATCGACGATAGAGCAAAACCATTGTATTTGCGCGGATCATCTCTTGAGACCTTCGATAATTGCTCCTTACTTTGGTTTCTTCAGCGTAAAGCTGAAGCAGAAGAAGCAAAGAATTCAAGTTTGAGTTTCGGTTCAATCATTCATGCTTTGGCAGATGCTGTTGAAAAGTCTGTAATCCCCGCTGATCTAGAAAGTATTGAAGGTATCATCAATCAACTTTGGCCACGGCTGGACTTCGATACGACATGGCAACGGGAGAGTGAACGAGTAAGTGCAGTTGATTGTATGAAGGCATTTCTAAATTGGCGAAATGCACGAAAACGCAATGTGTACGGAACCGAAGTTGATTTTGATGATGTTTGGACAATCACGAAAGCTGATGGTCAAACTGAGAGACTTCGCCTTAAAGGACAAGCCGACGTCGTTGAAATTTCTGACGACAATGGAATCTACATCATTGACCTCAAAACTTTTGGCTATCCACCCAAAGCAGATGATGTGGAAAATAATTTACAGTTGGCAATCTACCAAGTGGCTGCATCACTGGGTTTTATAACGGATTCCTCTCACCACGCAGCAGGTGCTGCGCTGATTTCTCTTCGCGACAGTAAGGCTGGCCAGCCACTGACGTTGGAACAATCCAGTATTGAATCGCGGCGGGATTGGATTGAGTCAAAGATGCTTGGTTTTGCTGAAATTGCGCGTAGTGAAGGGTATGAAGCGAGCGTGTGTTCATTCTGCAGATTCTGCCAGTTCAAGAAGGTCTGCCCCTTGCAAATCGAGGGTAGGCAGGCACTGTCATGAGTTTCACTTCAAATGACCTGAAATTCACAGATGAGCAAATAGCAGCGATTACGAGTTCAAATCCCTGCGTCTTGATTTCTGCTGGAGCAGGATCTGGAAAAACTACCGTAATGGCCGAGCGAGTCGCCTATTTCATACAGCAATGTGATGTGCTTCCAGATCAAATACTTGGATTGACATTTACACGTTTTGCAACCGCTGAACTTCAGTCTCGAGTTCAGAAGCGACTAGGTTCGAAGTCAAACGAATTTGATACGCAACCAGCGTTTCATACGTATCATTCATTTTCAGAGAGAATTTTCCGCGAAAATGCTTTACGAATCGGATTCGAGCCTGATTCAATAGCGCTTACCGATGTGAGAAGAAATCAACTAGCGGCGCAGGTCATTCGCCAGAGCACATTACCCCTTGGAGATTTAGAGTCGAAATTCTCGAGCATCATGGGGTACTTACTTGATCTTGACGACAACCTTTCAAATAATGTGGTGTCAACGCACGAACTACGCGAATTCGATTCAAAGCTGGCAGTGGACCTTGAAGCTTTTGAGATGATTGGGAAAACGAAGGAACTCTTGAAAAAGTCATCTAAACGTTTACTTCTAGCGGACTTAGTAGACGAATTCCGGCTCGCGAAACGAGTCAGAAGTGTGATTGATTACGCGGATATGGCTCGTCTTGCCTTGCAGATACTTGAGAATGCACCAGAAGTAGTTTCACAGTATCAAGAACTGTATACGCAAATTTTGCTCGATGAATATCAGGATACATCGATCTCACAACGGGAACTTCTTCGAACGTTATTTACTGGAGCAGATATTGGAATTACCGCAGTTGGCGATCCATTACAGGCGATTTTTTCATTTCAAGGCGGAAACATTGACAACATTATTAACTTTGGATCCTACTATTCGAATCATAACCAAGAGCCATTGAATCTCAGGATTACGCAGCGCAACGGTAAAAATATCCTGCACCTAGCGAATCTCGTAGGACAGCCAGTTCGTGATGCGTACCCAGATGCAAAGATGCAATGGCTTGTACCTGCCGCTACCCCGAAGTATGGCGATGGCCGGGTACAGATTAATTCATATTTGAGTACGAAAGAAGAAGCAGAAGCAATTGCAGATAGGTTCACTGAGCTCCATGGTGAAGGTATTGCATATGAAGATATGGCTGTACTCGCACACAACAACAGTGAACTTCAAAAAATCGCGGAAGTTTTGAGTTCTCGAGATATTCCAATTCAGATTCGATCAAAGCGAGCTCTGATTAACCTGCCAGAGATAGCGGAAATCATTAGCTACATGAAAGTTATCGCAAACCCGGCCGCGAACATTGATTGGCTGCGATTACTAACAGGTCCAAGGTTTGCACTATCAATGAGAGATGTTGCAGGACTTGGCAGAATTTCTCGATCTCTTTCCACGTATGTCATGCGCGAATCGTCAAACGATTTTGAGAGTGAAATTGCTAGAGCAATTCAAGGCCACGATCAAGCAGATATAGCTGCGTACGGCGATGTGCTTGAGTATCTGTCAGAAAACGACACGAACGAAATCAGTCATGATGCACTCATGCGCGTGCGTTTGCTACAAAGTGACATCGAATACTTGCGCCAGTACATCACAGAGAGTCTTCCAGCTCTTGCAGGGCGAATTTTGAATACAACTGGACTTGCAGTCGAGTTATATGCACACCAGGAGAGAATTGAACGAGGAATTGGGGCAAATGTTCAGGCCTTCATATCGATGCTGTCAGATTTTTCAAGCTTGAAAGGCACTTCCAGCCTTTTCGATTTCATATCCTGGCTATCAGATGCAGAGCGATATGGGAATATGGTGACGATCGAAATCCCAGAGCGTCGTGGTGCGGTCAATCTGATGACAATTCATGGTTCGAAAGGTTTGCAATTTAGAGCAGTTGCAGTGCCCTATCTCAGTGAGAATATTTTCCCTACCTCTAACACGACACCTCGTTGGACCGGAACCCCATCAGCAGTACCAATTGGATTGAAGAATGTTCGGGTTAAAGAAGGATTAGTCCAATTCCCTCCCCGAAATCGGAAAATAGTGACGAAAGACCACGACAATTTCGTTGAAATTTGCCGAGAAGAAGACTTGCTTGAAGAACGTCGGCTCTTATACGTAGCACTAACCCGAACTGAAGATGTGCTGTTGATTTCACACGCGTACATCGAAGGTTCGACTGTGCGAAAACCTTCTCGCTTCTTTGAGGAACTCACTCAACATGCAAAAACAGAACCAGCAATCACCTGCAATCTTGTTGACTTTGTAGAACCAGCAGAGTTACAGGGTGAGACTCCGAGAGCATCATGGCCGACATTGCCGCAAAGTGCTGAGATGCTCCAGATACGAGAACTAGCCACAATGCTGAGATACGAAATCGACAGAAATGTGAAATCTCCACTTATCGAAGATGACACCACATTGGATTGGGATTTAGCAATCGCATCCCTCATCAAAACTAGGCAGGATGAGTTGCAAAAGGAAAGGTTTGTGGAATTGCCAGAGAGTCTGTCGGCAAGTGATGTAATGCGATTAGCGCAGGATGAAGCCAGCTTTGTGTTTGAGCTCGTACGACCGATGCCTCAAGCCCCCCATTTTGGCGCTGA
This sequence comes from Actinomycetota bacterium, assembly GCA_039805585.1. Lineage (GTDB taxonomy): Bacteria > Actinomycetota > Actinomycetes > S36-B12 > UBA5976 > JAFMIT01. The sequence goes on from JBDLTY010000134.1 coordinate 19,192, forward strand.
CATGGGAACACTGTTTCACGAATGGGTTGAAAATTACTTCCGACAAAAGTCAGCAGGTGCGCTTACTGCCACGTTGCCAGGCGCTGAAGACTTAGATCAATTACCTGCTGACATCATTGAGCAAAAAGAATTACGAGAGTTGATTGACAAATTCATGAAATCAAGTTGGGCCAATCGCTTACCTATTGCTATCGAAGAACCATTTACTATCATCATTAACGATCGCATCATCAAAGGCCGTATAGATGCAGTTTTCCAAGATGGTGATCGCTGGTTACTTGTTGACTGGAAAACCCATGGGCAGAAAGATGCCGACCCATTGCAATTATCAATTTACAGAATAGCGTACGCAAAGAGTCACAATGTTCGGCTAGAAAACATCGATGCAGCCTTCGTTTATGTCCGCCGCGGTGAGACTGTGGTGCCTGATAACTATGTGGACGAGTCGGACCTTAGGTTGTAAGCGTTAATTCAGCAAATACAGCAAGATGATCACTGACTGATAATTCAAGTGAACCAGAGCTTTTCACCTGAAAGTGATTTGAAACCAAAATATGATCAAGTTGCGCTCGGGGGCGAAATCGCGGGTAGGTAGGCGCAGTCACTGCGTGCGAAAGATTTGTAATTCGGCTCGTGACAATTGGCGCAAGATTTAAGTCTCCAGCGAGGATGACTGGATGCGCGCCAAGTAACTTCTTCAACTCAAATAATTGTGCGATAGCGCGCGTTGGAATGAACGATAAGTGGGTGGTGAGCACATCAATGACGCCAGAGGGTGTCTGCAAAGTCAGTACTCCGATAATTCGCGGTTCATCAGGAATTGCACGCCATTGGGTTCGCTCATCGATGACAAACGGCATCGGTAGTGAAAGTTTTGAACCTTGCACCTGTAGAAATGTCTCGCTCACAATTGGAAATCGAGAGAGAATGCTTACACCATAAGCATCTGCCGGTGAATTCAAAACTTCAGCTTCACCCGGCATTCGAAAATCTGCTCTTCGACCAGGCTCGCCGACTAGGGCAGGAAAGAATCGAGCTGTCACAAAACCGCCGGCTTGAGCAATTAGTTTCGTTTGATCAATGTTTGAACTTCTGGATTTCACAAAATCGACTTCCTGCAGACACACGATGTCTGCATCGAGTTCATTCGCTAAATTGGCAATCGTTTCCGCCTCAACTGTGGTCAGTGACGAGAGGGAAAGGCCGTGAGCGATATTTGCTGATATGACCTTCATGCACGGGTCCAGGCGTCTGGCATTTCCTCTTCATACCAAGCTTCAATGATTTTTCGAGCGATAGAAGACTTTGGTGGAATTCGCACAGTGCCAGATTCACATGCAGCACGTAGTTCTGATTTTGAGAACCAGTGTGCTTCCACAATTTCAGTTCCATCCACAACAATGTCAGTTGTTTGCGCTCGCGCAGAAAATCCAAGCATCAAACTTGCAGGAAATGGCCAGGGCTGGTTGCCTAAATAGGTGATGTCTGTGACATCAATAGACGTCTCTTCCTTCACTTCACGAACCACTGCTGATTCGAGAGTTTCTCCGGCTTCAACAAAGCCTGCAACAATCGAAAAATATGTTTCTTTCCAAACACCTTGTCGCGCTAGCAATATTCGATCAGTGGCATCAATCACGCCAACAATAATGACTGGATCCGTACGTGGGTAGTGTTCAGTTTTGTCAACATCACACCATCGACTCCAACCACCTTGCGTTACTTCAGTGAATGCACCACAGCGTGGGCAGTGCGTATGAGTTGTATGCCAATTGACAAGAGCGAGCGCACAAGCGGCAAGTCCAACCTCAAGTTCATTCAGGTTAGATGCAACAGAGCGAAGATTTTGAAATGTTGATACTTCTGGTTCAAAGAATTCGAGGTAGGTGAAAAAGTTCTCACCATTGTGTTCACCAAGATAAGCAACATCAGATTCAGGGAATTCGTCACGAATAAAGAGCAAGGCATTACTGGTAGCTTCAAGTGAGCCAGGGGAGCAACGCAGAAACTTCCCATTTCCGCGTAGTTTGGAAAGTTCAGTCTGTTGCAATCGAAGGGCAGCGTTGCGATTCGCTTTGTAACGACCTAGTGCAAGTGGTGCCAGCGGCTTCACGATGCAGCTATTTTCGCCTGTACCTGCATCAAACTCGGATTCGTTAACGCATCTCCATCGCTGAAGATCAAGGTTGGGACAGTTCGATTTCCGCCATTAACATTCATGACAAGTCTCGCGGCCTCTTCGTCGTTCTCAATGTCAACTTCCTGGTAGGCAATTCCTGCGCGGTTTAGCTGGGCCTTGAGTCGCTGGCAATACCCGCACCAAACAGTTGAATACAGTGTAAAAGTCATCGCGGTCCTTTCTCGGCACACTCTAGAGGCAAGGCTAGTCATCCGCAGGTGCAAAGATTGCCCGGTGCTAACCCTTGACGATGAGCAACTCCAGGTCGCTGAACATACAGCTGGGGCACTTGTTGTCATCGCTACTGCTGGCTCTGGGAAAACCACAGCCATTACCGAGCGGATCGCTCGGATTGTTCAATCTGGCAAGAAGCCAGCCCAAGAAGGTCTTGCTCTAACCTTCACGAACAAAGCAGCCAATGAATTAAAACATCGACTCGCATTGCGCTCAGTTACTTCGTTAACTACTGGAACGTTTCACGCAATTGCACTTCGACAACTCAGCTATTTCTGGCCACAAGTTTTCGGTGGCTCAATCTGGCCAATTGGATCAAGAAGTGCTCTCCTTGCAACGCTTACAACTCATCTTTCACCCTTGCAACGTCGCTTTGTCGAAACTGAAATTGATTGGTTGAAGTCATCAGGCTTGGATGCCGCCACCTATAGCAAGTTATCTCGTGGTGGCGAAGTACAGGAAGCGGAAATCGCTGAAATCTTTGGAAGGTACCAAGACTTAACTCATACCCGCCGTGTGTTGGACTTTGATGATATCTTGCAACTAACAATTGGTTTACTTTCAAACAATCCAGAAATTCTAAAAGAAGTGAGAAAGCGTTATACCTGGTTTAATTTAGATGAGTTTCAGGATGTGACACCAGTTCAAAATGCACTCCTACGATTATGGGTAGGAGAGCGCAGTGATATATGTGTTGTCGGAGACCCTGCGCAGACGATCTATTCCTTCGCCGGCGCTCGGGTGGAGTTTTTGAATGATTTCTGGATTGATAATGCGACCCGGTTAGAACTTAGCCGCACCTACCGCTGTCCTACAGCAATCAGCGCTCTGGCAAGTTCACTCATGACATCGTCGAACACACCTATTCATATGCGAAGTGAAAGCCAACGACCGGGATCCGTTCATACCGTGACTTGTGAGAATGAGATTGAAGAAGCAGAAGTTGTAGCAACTGAAATCAAAGGTTTACTCCAACGAGGCACAAGACCTCAGGACATTGCAGTGCTACTTCGACTCTCCTCAATGTCGCAAGCGTTTGAGTCAACATTCGAAAAGTATCAGATTCCTTACAGCATGAAAGGAACCAAACCTTTCTTTGATAGACCTGAGATTCAAGAAATCCTATTCACGTTGCGCAAAGAATTTGAGGCGAGTTCGATTGACGTCAGTTCGAGTATCCGAGAGGTTGCAACACGTCAAGGTTGGTCTCCGACGGAAACTGCAGCGAGCGAATCTGGTCAGCAGATTTGGGAATCGATTACGGGACTTTTGAATCTTGCCGAATCACTTGGCAGCAAAGCGACATTAGGCGAATTCTTTCATCACGTAGCAATGCTCTCACAACAAAATTTATCTCCTGAGCAGTCGGTAGTGACAATTTCCACGCTTCACTCAGCGAAGGGTCTTGAATGGTCGCATGTTTTCATTCCAGGACTTGTTGAAGGAGTTTTGCCATATTCGAATGAACATGTAGAAGAAGAACGACGATTGCTCTTCGTCGGCATTACGCGTTCAAAGGACTCGCTGTATCTGATAGTGCCACGTCACCGGTTTGGTAAAGACTGCATCCCATCACAGTTCTTAGGAGAGATGAAGCAGGCGAACTTTGAGGAACCCGGCTTGAAAAAAGTTACAGAGCAATTAAAAGAAGAACAAACGAAAACAGTACTGCGATGCCGTGTTTGTGGAAAGGGTTTAACAAGTGCTTACGAAAATGCGCTTCAGCGATGCCGGCTCTGTGAAAGCGATGTCGATCAAAGAATCCTGGATGATTTGTTGGTGTGGCGTAGTGCATTTGCCGAGCAAACGAATCAAATTGATTGGCTTGTTGTAACAGATGCTACCCTGCATGCGCTCAGTGAAATTAGACCACAATCGAAAGACGCGCTGGCACACATTCAAGGATTATCTGAGGCAAACATCGCAGCCTTTGGTGATGAGATACTTGAAATAATTCTCAAACGCGAATAAATCCAGGAACCCAACGTTCAATCTCAGCACGAGCTGGAATAGTGCATTCAAGTTGCGAAAGTACGCCGATAGATCCCAGCCACACTCGATGAATCAACATGTATGAAGGTGGAAGATTTATTTTCAGCCCAATCGTGAATTCTTCTCGCCTAGGATCGTTAATGCGTGAGAATTGTTGACGCATCCAGTCTCGACTAAAAGTGAATGTTTCAGTCTTTGCGGGTTCTGTGAATGGACTGAGGTAGTCATGCAGTTGTTCCGCTGAGACTTCGATGTTTTCCAGCAGAAAACCTTCAGAACGCAATCCCTCCATGATGGCAATGGGATCATTTGACATTGCAATTCGCATCAAGCGACCCATCGCTTCAGGAAGTCCATCTGGTAACACCGCTACTGCTCCAAAGTCGACTACACCAAGACGGCCATCTGGCGTGTAACGATAATTTCCCGGATGTGGATCTGCATGGAGTAAACCTGCACGCGAGGGACCTGAAAGTAAGAAGCGTTCATACAACAAGCCAATTCGATTACGCTCTTTCTGGCTGCCCGTTTCGATGATACGAGACATCGGTGTACCTTCAAGCCATTCGGTCACAATCAAATTTCTTGCAGACACTAAGACGTGCGGTATAGCAACTTCTTCGTCACCTTCAAACGCAGCAGCAAACGCTCGCTGATATTTTGCTTCTTTGATGTAGTCAAGTTCCTCAATAATTTTTGATTGGACTTCTTCAAGTAGTGGATCGATATCAACGCCAGGTGCCATAACTGCAACAAGTCGAGCGATACGACTTGCTTGTTTGATATCTGCTTCAAGGGCTTTCGCGGCACCTGGATACTGAATCTTTACTGCAACTTCGCGACCATCATGCCAAATACCTTTATGAACTTGTCCTATCGATGCTGCCGCAACAGGTTCCTGGCTGATTTCTTGGAATTTACTTCGCCAATTTGATCCAAGACCAGCAACAATTTGCTCTTCGACAATATTCCATGGCATCGGTGGGGCCGAATCCTGCAGCTTCGTTAAACTCTTTCGAAAAGGTGCCGCGAATTCTTCGGGAAGGGCCGCTTCGAAAATGGATAGCGCTTGCCCCATCTTCATTGCGCCACCTTTGAGTTCGCCAAGGATTTGAAAAATATGTTCATCGGTTTTCGCTTGAAACTCTGATGTTATCTGTTCACTTGTTGCCCCCAGTACTCGCTTACCCACACCTGTGGCAGCTCGAGTTGCGACCCCAAGCGGTAACGAGGCTAGACGCAAACTTCTGGTAAACGCGGATTCAGGGATTTCACTCACATCCCTATTGTTCCTGTGTTTGTGAAATTTCTCCTGTTGAGCGATGCGTGCACTGTCCTAGATCCCAACTTCTCATACGCCATACCGGACTTGGTGGATGGAGTTCAATGCTGTGATTGAGCAACCCCGAAGTTCCATCAGTATCAATCAACTCAAGTATGTAATTTGTCAGTGTCCATGCCAATGAGTTTGACCATCGATCTGCAATGAACGGCGGTTTTCGTCGCTCATGCAGTAGTTGTGCTGTCGTAATTGACCAATCAGCATCATTCGATGCTCGAATGTGATTGAGACAACTTCCACACAAGCCATCGCTTGCACCAAGAATTGGCCCGAATGCCAGTCGCCGAGGGTGAAGAATTACTGGGATAACGAAAGCTGCTGGAAACAAAGTCTCGATGTTTTCACTATCGTGAGTAACGTCAAAGCAAATAGAGATGCGTGGATTCTTGATCCCAGTTTTGTAATCGTCCCATCGTTTCGTGACGTAGTTCGTCCTGACACCCTCGAGTTCCCCTTCACGAATTCGCTCTTTGCATTCAGGTAACCACCCGACAGGAACATCATTCGCCCCAAGCGCATCAAAAACAAGTGCTGCAGTTCTCCCTGCACCTTGTATGAGTACTCGCTGCTCTGCGCGCTTTTGTTGAAGATATGAAATGTTAGTTGTGTGCAATTGGGCATCAGATTGGATGCTCTGTGGAGAGTGTGAGCGGAGGCTTGCTACAAAGCGCACGTGACCCACCTTCAAAAGCTGAGCGAGTGTTTCCCGTATCCGTGATTCTTCGAGCCCCATTGCGAGCCCACTTTCGACGATGTGTTGAACATTCAGTGTTCCGTCACACAGCAGCAGGAGTTGACGAAACTCCTTCGGGTTTTCTTCGATGATGAAGCCACGTGAGTGCGGATCATCTTTGAAGCCGACCAAAAGCATGCCCTCGTGTGTCCAGGACAAAGGGCAGCTCGGTTCGAGGCGAATCAGGTCCATTCCTCACATCCTGCGGCGAAAACCTCTCTGAACCGTAACTTTTCGCTCATTTCACCCTTACAACTGAGAAATATTTGGACATATCGGGCTATTTCACGCGTGGCTATCTGACCTCGCACCCTTGAGGGGATAAGGTGAGCCTGCTCAGAAATTCTGGGTTCGGGAGTAATCCCAACGGAACATGGAGGAACCGTGGCTGAGACTGTTCACGACAAAACCCCCTACTGCGTGAAATGCAAAGCAAAGACTGAGCCGATGACGCTCACCGTCGAGGTGAATGAAAAAACACAGCGTCGTAGTGGCAAGGGTATCTGCCCCAAGTGCGGCACGAAGGTGAATTTGATCCTTGGTAAGGCTTAATTCATAATTTGTAAAGACCCAACCTTTAGAAATTAAAGGTTGGGTCTTCGCTTTGTTGCATTCGGATCCTAATTTTTCTGAGGTAGCCGCTCACATCCTCAAAATCACCCACGCTAGGAAGCGTATCTGGGGAATGAAAAACGAAATTCATTTCCAAGTCAGATGCCCACAAAGCGAGTTCAGTGAAAAAGCGTGTTGCATCCCGAATCATCCTGGGGCGAAGTTCTAAGCCCACGAGTTGTGAGAATACTTTTTCAGCAGGACTGCCACTTGCTCGGCGTCGACTCATCGTTTCGATAAGCGCATCAGCGTTGGGCAGCTTTTCAAAGATAACTTTTTGTGTAAGGAAGGTTACCCAGCCATCAATCAGTGCAAGAAGAAATTCGAGTTCTTGAAGTGCTTGAGTTTGTTCTGGTGTTGTTGGTGGTTCGAAGAGACCATCTCTCATTGCCATCTGGAATGATTCAGGATCTTCCGGATTCAATCCCGACATCATTTCTTTGAGATGCTCCTCGTTAAATGAGATGCCGCGTGAATACTTCACTATCGCGCCAATCACGGCATCTTGAATCCAGGGGAATTGTGCATAGAGTCTCAAAAGCGCTGACTCGCGAACAGCGCACAGCATCAACACTTCACCTGCAGGAAGCTCGTAATCTTTCGCAAAAGCAAGAATGTGTTCTGGTAGTAATGCAGGGACATTCTGTGCTTCGAGTGGTAGTGAGATATCTCCACCGCTGAGCATGTCTGCTGCCAGGCTACCAAGACCTTGACCGATTTGAGTGGCTGTTGAAATCGCACCGAGTTTTGCGGCCATCTGCATCATCGGGGCCAGCATTTGTTGAAGCTCAGGTGGCACATCACCCATTGATGCACTTGGATTCATTTGGGTCATCAGGCCCGCAAGTGCTTCTGCTACTGGCGCAATGATGGGTTTCCAATTTTCGAATGTTGCTTCGAGCCATTGTCGTTCGTCCCAGGCATGTGCTAGTTCACTTGATTGAGGAAGAGATGTGTGTTGGTCGAGCCACGATTGTGCGAGCCTGATAGCGTCCAAAACGGAATTACGCTGATCATCTGTAAGAGCGATATTGGATTTTGCGATATGTGTAAGTGCAGTCTCTTTGATAACAGACCATGCAACTGGCCCCTCATCAAGTGATTCAGCCTTCTGGAGCATTCCACCGAGCTGCTGAAGCATCGCGCCGAGTGCTGCAAGATCGAACTTACTGTTGTCATCGGGGGTGAATCCGAAAGGGAAATTCGCCATCATTGCCTTTCCTCGACTAAGTCTCGCACGAAAACTGGAAGTACGATGCTCCAATGGGTGCATTCTTCGACATCTTCTTCGAGTCCCTTGTGTGGCTGGTGTTGCCTGTTATCGTCACACTTGTCGCGTATTTCATACTACGTAAACGCGAAAACACCCGCCCGCATTCCACCCTGGAAACAGGGGTGAAGGAGATGAAGCAATACATCTCAATTCTTGGCGAGAAGAAACCACATGAGTAAAACTACGTGGCAGATGTTGCGAACAAATCTTGCAAGCGTTCTGCTCGCCCTCACATTAGTCTTTATTGCTGGGGTATCAGACCTTCCATACGTTAGAAGTGAGTCGGGAAGCACCTATGAAGCAACCGGCGCACTGAATGATGTGCCATTGCTGTCCATCGAGGATTCAAATGCCTATCCGACATTCAAGAGTTCAGGCAAAGTATTGATTCTCACCGTTTCCACGTGGGGCGGTCCATATGGCAGGCTCACGTGGTTTGATGCGATGCGGACTTTTTTTGATAGCGATGTTGTGATTGTTCCGACGAGTTTTCTCTTTGATCCTCAGGAAAGCGGAGAGGACATTGCCGACCAGGGAGCGCAACTCTTTCTCTCTGCCGAATCAAATGCAATTGCTGCCGCTATGCAGTACCTGAAATTTCCAGTTGAGAAGAGACTGATTGTTGGCTCGATTTTTGACGACACACCTGCAGTTGATAAGTTCAAACTGGGCGATGTCTTGCTGTCACTCAACGGTAAAAAACTTTCCGACTTTCAAACAATTACAGAGATTATGAAAAATGTTAGGGCAGGAGAATCAGTTACTTACACTCTTATTCGCGGTGACGAAACGATAGACGTCACATCCACGACAGTGCAAAGTGAAGACAGGACCATTGTTGGTATCGGTATTTTGGAGCAAACCATTCCACCGATGGATATCAAAGTTCAATTACCAGATGTCAGTGGTCCAAGTGCGGGTCTTGCTTTTGCTGTCTCGATAGTTGAATTACTTGACTCACGAGATTTCACCCAATCTCGTATCATCGCAATGACAGGAGAAATCACCGCACAGGGTGAGGTCAAGGCAATTGGTGGGCTTGACCACAAGATTAACGGCGCATACGAGTCAGGTGCCCGCCTGATGCTCTTCCCAAAAGAGAATTGCAATGCGGTCCCAAAGAGTGTGCCCTCTGACATGCGACTTGTTCCAGTTGAAAGCCTCGAGCAAGCCCTCAAAGTACTTCTGAAGGGCAAATCTGCTCGATACCCAAGCTGCTAGCCTCAAGATGCCGTTTTCCCTGCAATTGGTATTTTGTCGCTGTGAGCGAAACTTTTAGAACGTCCCGTCAACCATCTGCCCGTCCGCGAAGAGCCTTCGGTATTGCTTTGATCGTCCTAGCCGCCGCCGCTATCGGTTTTTTTGCCTTCGCAGGATTTATTACTGAAAGAATGTGGTTTGAATCTGTTGGTCAAACCATCGTTTTTGACACGATTCTTCGAACGCAGATTTTCCTCTTTATTATCGGCGGAGTCGTTGCCGCAGGGCTTACAGTCTTGAATCTATGGCTCGCGTTTCGAAGTCGACCTCCCTTCATCCAATCAGCAGACATGCCAGGTCTTGAACGAGTGCAAGAAGTTCTTAGCTTCATCCGGAAGTTTGGTTTCATTTTGATTCCTGCCCTGGTTGGCCTTTTGACAGCTGTGAATTTCAGTGGCAGTTGGCAACTCTGGATGCAGTTCAGAAATGCGCAGCCATTTGGTGATGTCGATGAAACCTTTGGTATTGACATCAGTTACTTTGTTTTCGAGTTACCATTCTGGCGAAACTTGCAAAGCTCACTGAGCAGCTTGTTGTTGCTCTTAATTCTCATCTCGCTTGTCGTTCACTACCTTATCGGCAGTATTCGCCCTGCCCAGACTACTTCAACCAATCGAATTGGACTCTTCATTTCAGACGGCGCACGAATGCACATTGCGATCCTTGGTGGAACATACCTACTTTTGCAAGCCTGGAGTTTATGGCTTGATCGCTATGAACTTGCCTTGAAGTCCGATGTCTTAATGACAGGTTTGAAATATGTTGATGCGAATGTGAACCTGCCAGCACTGAACGTGTTAATGCCAATCGCTCTGGTGTGTGCAGCGCTCTTCTTCGTGAACATCGTCAGAACCAACTGGACGTTGCCGATTCTTGGTACTGGGCTTTTTGTGATTGCAACTGTTCTTCTTGGAAGTGCATGGCCAAGTTTTGTTCAGCAGGTTCAAGTTCGACCAGATGAACAAGCCAAGGAATCCCCGTATATCGCATTCAACATTGAAGCGACGCGCAAAGCGTACGGACTCAGCGACGTTGATTATCAGAGTTATGTTGCGCAGGAAACAGCCGATCCGGAGATTTTGGCTGGGGATCAAGCGAGTTTGCGAAATATTCGTTTGCTTGATCCAACGATTGTTTCTTCCACCGTTGAGCAACTTCAACAGTTGAAGGGCTTTTATTCATTTGCACCAAATCTTGACGTCTCCCGATATGAAATTGATGGCGAAACTCGTGGAGCAGTGCTTGCCGTGCGTGAGGTAAACCTTGCAGGTATTCCAGAAACACAGCGAAACTGGGTAACAAACCACCTCATCTATACACATGGAATCGGGCTTGCTGCCGCTTTTGATAACACATCAACTGCAGACGGCCAGCCATTCTTCATCGAGTCTGATGTGCCACCAAATGGATTACTCGATATTGATGAACCTCGAATTTATTTCGGAGAGAATTCGCCTGAGTATTCGATAGTCGGTGGATCTGGAAAGATCGAACTTGACTACCCAGATGACACCAGCCCAACTGGGCAACAGAACACAACGTACAAAGGAAAAGGCGGCGTTGCAGTTGGGGGACTCTTCAACAAAATGCTCTTTGCTGCACGTTACGGTGAAGCAAACATCCTGCTCTCAGAACAGGTTACTGAAGACTCCCGAATCCTTTACAAGCGAAACCCTGCAGATCGTATTCAAGCAGTCGCTCCATGGTTGACGCTTGATGGCGATCCATACCCTGCAGTGATTGATGGCAGAGTGGTGTGGATTCTGGATGGCTATACGACAAGTGCGAACTATCCGTATAGTCGTGAGACCGTTATTGCAAGCGCTGTAACTGATTCACTTGGTGTTAGAACTGTAACGTCAACGTTGAATTACATCCGAAATTCAGTGAAAGCTACTGTCGATGCCTACGACGGAACTGTAACGTTGTATCTCTGGGATGAAACAGACCCGATTGCAAAGGCGTGGAAGAGTGCATTCCCGGAACTCTTCAAAGACAAGTCTGAAATGTCTGAAGGCCTCATGAGTCAGGTCCGCTATCCTGAAGATCTATTCAAAATTCAGCGTGACATTCTGCGCAAGTACCACATCAGTGATCCTGGCGCATTCTTCACAGGTGAAAACTTCTGGATTATTCCAGATGATCCAACACTTGGAACAAGTGGCTTACCTCAGCCACCGTACTATCTCAACCTGAAAATGCCTGGTGATGACAAGGCAGTCTTCTCGTTGACAAGTACGTTTGCCCCACAGCGTCGACCATCGCTTGCAGGTTTCCTTGCAGTGAATTCAGATGCGAATTCAAATTACGGAAAAATCACGTTGTTACAGCTACCAAGTCAAACAACAATTCCAGGACCTGTTCAGGCGCAGAATTTGTTTGAGTCAGATGCAGACATTTCATCTGAACTCTCGCTCTTACGGCGAGGTGGTAGTGATGTCGTACTTGGAAACTTGCTTTCACTTCCAATTGGTGGCGGAATCTTGTATGTGCAACCGGTGTATGTTGAATCGGTCGGTGTAGGTGGGTTCCCGCTTTTGCGCAAAGTGCAAGTTGGTTTTGGTCAAAAAGTGGTGCTAGCCAATTCCCTTGCAGAAGGTTTGAGACAAGTGCTTGGTGAGCAATCCCCAAATCCAGATCCGGACCCAGGACCAATTCCTGAACCGGATGGCACAATTCAAGAACAATTGGACGCAGCACTTGCTCGGGCAGCAGCGGCATATGAAGAAGGTCAGGCGGCGCTTCGAAACAATGATTTTGCCGCCTACGGTAAGGCCCAAGAGAAATTAGCGAAAGCTTTGAAAGAAGCACAGAGACTTGCTAATCAGTTGGGTATTGGTGCGTAGTGCTCTATTTGCAAGAGCGTCAAGCTGTAGTTGATGCCTGCCGTTTCCTTCAGGAGAAACATCTCGTTGTAGGGACGGCGGGTAACATCTCAATTCGTCGCGATGATGAGATCATCATTTCACCCTCTGCTGTCGAGTACAGCCAAATGACTGTGATGGACATAGTTGTTGTCGATATGAAGGGCAATATTGTTGAAGGTAAATTGAAACCTTCTTCAGAATTACCTTTTCATATTTCCATCTACTCATCAACGGAGCACCAAGCAATCGTTCACACACATGCTCCGGCATCCACGGCATTATCAGTTGTTGTCGATGAAATACCTTTGACGCATTATTACTCTGCGCTGTTTGGCGGCGCTATTCAAGTTGCACCGTATGCGCTGTATGGAAGTGATGAACTAGCCGTTCATATTGCTAAAGCACTCAAAGGCCGAACCGCTGCGTTACTAGCAAATCATGGAGCGGTAACAGTCGGAGCGGATATTCGCTCAGCACTTGGACTAGTTGAATATTTGGAATACTTGTGCGATGTTGAACTGCGGGTTCTTGCCACAGGAAAAGAAGCGAAAGTCATCACGCCAGCAGAACTTGATCAAGTGATTGCGAAACTTGATACCTATAAACAATAGCTAGAGTTCTATTACCTCTTCAAGTGTTGGAGCATAAGCATCAACGTGGTACTGACTTCGCAAAAGTTCGGCGAATTTTTCGCTAGTGTCATCATCGCCATGGATTGCAAACACCTTTTTGATTGGCGTCCTCGCAGTCTGTAGCCACGCGATGAGTTCATCCTGATCGGCATGAACACTGAAATAGTCGACTAGTTCAATCTGTGCTTTTACCTGCACTTCTTTGCCAAACATTTTGAGCATTTTCGCGCCATCTAACAAACTACGACCACGAGTTCCCACCGCTTGGTAGCCGGTGAGAATCACGGAATTTCGAGCATCTGGCAGCATTCTTGCAAGGTGATGGACAACTCGACCTCCTGTGGCCATACCGCTCGCTGAGATGATGACGCAAGGATGATGTTGTTGATTCAGTGATTTTGATTCTTCGACACTTTGAAGTTGGGTGAGATTTCCTGCACTAAAGAGGTCACTCGATATCCCTGTTAACTCAGGATTGATTTCCCATGAGTTCTCGGCAAGGGCACCTCGATAAAACTCGAGCGCTTGCAATGCCATTGGTGAGTCAACAAATATTGGTACAGAGGGGATGAGTTGCTGCTCAATCAAACGTTTAAGTTCCATCAACACAATTTCGGTTCTGTCCACAGCGAAAGCTGGAATCAAAACACTTCCACCACGCTTGATAGTTTGATTGATTATTCGTTCAAAAGAACCATCTGGTTCGGTATGTGATTCATCGCCATATGTCGACTCAATGAGAACAGCATCAAATGCCGCATCAGGAATGGTCTCAGGATCTCGAAGTAAAGGGTGATTACCTCGACCTAAATCCCCAGAGATCACAATTCGTTTTGATTCCATTTCAAGATCAACAAAAGCTGCACCGAGAATGTGTCCTGCCGAATGAAATGTGAAGTGCGTGTCAGAGGTGATTTGGGAGCGGGTGGAGAACTTCACTTCCTTGATTAAATCAAGCGTATTGAATACATCATTGGCATCGTAGAGTGGAAGTGGTTTCTTGTGCTTTGAATAACCCTTCTTTTCGGCATACTCCGCATCTTCCATTTGCAATTTCGCTGAGTCAAGCAAAATTACTTGCACAAGATCGCGCGTCCATGGGGTCATATAAATCTTTCCAGAAAATCCACTCTTCACTAGCCTCGGCAAGTATCCACAGTGATCCAGATGTGCGTGGGTAATGATGACGGCATCAATGTCTGCTGGTTGGACGGGGAAGTGTTCCCAGTTTTTCAGTCGCAATTCCTTGATTCCTTGAAACATTCCACAATCAACAAGAACTTTGCTGTGTTGACTTGTGAAAAGAAATTTACTTCCGGTAACTGTGCCTGCAGCCCCGAGAAAATTGACGATTACACCCATAGGTACAGTGTGGCTGATTCAGAGAGCACTTCCAAGCATCACCCGATTTGTCGCAATCAGATCCAACGGAGTACCATTCGCTCGTTCGCGAGAGTGCGATTCCGCGGGGTGGAGCAGCTCGGTAGCTCGCTGGGCTCATAACCCAGAGGTCGTAGGTTCAAATCCTGCCCCCGCTACTTTTAAGGCTTTTCAGGTCTTGGTAGTTTCAAGGAATTCATGAATATCTTGGGCTGTTACGGAAAAATCATCATCAATCGATGTTGCGAACAATTGTCTACGTTTGGTGATGGACGATAACAGCATCTTGTGTTCGCCTGTCCTCCCGATGTATTTTGCAAGTCGTGCGTTTGTCGTGATTCCTGAAATGCCCATGCTTTTGGCAATGCTACCTTTTACTGAATCTTGACTTGATGAATGTGAGTGCAGATTCACACCTAGAGCTTTCATTTCTGAGTAGATGGCATTTGCGTCACGACGCCAATACGGCTTTTGGTTGATTATTTCCATATAGACATCGAGGTATGGTTGACTCGCAAGGTGCAAATGTCTTCGTAAACCGAATCCCCAAGTGCGCATGCTGCTTCTAACGCCAATCGTGGAGTTGACTGGCGCCTGTCCACGTCCGTATCCGTGTGCTGAAATTCTT
>JBDLTY010000135.1:0-10585 GCA_039805585.1 Actinomycetota bacterium
GTAACTTTTCAACTTGGACTCGGTGTTCATTCGGCGGCAATTACCTATCCTGAGCTAGCACAACGACTTGGAGTTGAGATTGGGATGCGCAGTAAGAGCAGTGACGTGCGCAAAGCAGTTATGGAATTACGAAGCAATAAAGGTATGGTGCTCAATGAATCAGATCAAGACACCTGGAGCGTGGGTTCATTTTTCACGAATCCCGTTGTGACAAAGACTCTTGCAGATTCACTTCCGACAGCGATTGCTCGCTGGAAAGTCGATACGGGCATCAAAGTAAGTGCTGCTGCTTTAGTTGAACATAGTGGTTTTTCAAAAGGTTTTGGTCTGAATCCTCGTGCACAGATTTCCACCAAACACGCACTTGCCCTCACAAATCGCGGAGATGCACGTGCAGAAGACATTATGGAGCTTGCGCATGCGATTCAAGCCGGTGTACACAAGAAGTTTGGGATTCTTCTCGATATTGAACCACAAATCGTGGGAACGTTTAATCAGTAACTTCGGCTAGAAGCTGCTGCAGACGAGTTACCCCTTCAATCAGGTCATTATCGGAAAGTGCATACGACAACCGCAGGTAACCACTTGGTCCAAATGCTTCTCCAGGCACAACTGCAACTTCGGCTTCATCAAGAATAATTGTCGCAAGATCACTTGAACTTGAAATGTGTTTGCCACGCAGCTTTCTACCAATAAGGTCTTTCACGCTCGGATACGCGTAGAAAGCACCTTGGGGCATGGGGCAAGAAACTCCATCAATCTCATTCAACATGCTCACCATTTTTTTTCGTCGCACATCGAATGCTGCGCGCATTTCATGCACGGCATCAAGATTTCCATTCAGTGCAGTGATTGCAGCACGTTGGGCGACATTGTTCACGTTTGATGTGAGGTGTGATTGCAAATTCGTCGCTGCTTTAATGACATCATTTGGACCAATCATCCATCCCACGCGCCATCCAGTCATCGCATAGGTTTTGGCAACACCATTGATGATGATAAATGTGTCGGAAAGTTCTGGCACCACAACAGGCATGGAATGGGCAGTATTGCCGTCGTAGACCAGATGTTCATAAATCTCATCCGTGATGACCCAAATTCCGTGGCTTTGTGCCCATCGACCAATTTCGATGACTTGCTCTTTTGAATAAACAGAACCGGTGGGATTCGATGGACTACAAAAAAGTAGCGCCTTTGTTCGTGAAGTTCTTGCACGTTCAAGTTGCTCAACGCTGACGAGGTAATTCGTGGTTTCATCGGCAATGACTTCAATACTCTTACCACCAGCAAGTGCAATTGCTTCTGGGTATGTTGTCCAATAGGGAGCCGGCAACAACACTTCATCACCTGGATCAATGATGGTTGCAAACGCTTGATACACGGCTTGCTTTCCACCATTAGTCACCAGAACCTGACTTGGGGTTACTGCGAGTCCCGAATCTCTCAGCGTCTTTTGGGCAATCGCTTCTTTAAGTTCAGGTAAGCCAGCCGCTGGGGTATATCGATAATTGGCCGGGTTTTTGAGCGCTTCAATAGCGCTTTGGACAATGTAGTCGGGGGTAGGAAAGTCTGGCTCTCCGGCTCCAAAGCCAATAACTGGCGCACCAGCGGCTTTTAAAGCCTTCGCCTTGGCGTCAACGGCCAAGGTTGCAGACTCGGCAATTGCCCCAATTCTTTCGGAGATTCGCTTACCCATAGTCTGATTCTGCCTCAGGTTGGGTGCCCTTGGGCAATCGCTCAACTTTGAGCATTCGGGCCTAAGGCTCTAAACTCCGCGCTCCGGTGGTCAAACTGCCATGCTTTGGCGTGCCTAGAGCAAGGCAAGAGACTAACGAGGGCAGTAGCTCAACTGGCAGAGTAGCGGTCTCCAAAACCGCGGGTTGGGGGTTCAAGTCCCTCCTGCCCTGCAACGAAGAGAGAAGACAATGACGCAAGAGATAGAGGGTTCGGCAAAGAAGTCCCGTCGACGAAAAGAATCGACTGAGGGAAACTTTGTGAAGCGATCTGCGGATTTCGTTCGCGAATCGATTTCTGAACTTCGCCGCGCAGTGTGGCCAACTCGAAATCAAGTTGTGACCTACACAATCGTGGTGTTGGTATTTGTTGTTGTCATGTCCATATTCGTGAGTTTGATTGATTTGCTCTTTGGCCGTGGCGTTCTAGTGATATTCGGAAACTAAATGGAGCAAAGTGTGAGCGAAAACTACGAAGCAGACGTGGACCTTGATGCGATTGACGAAGTTGATCCAGTTGAAGAGTTCAAACTTTCGTTACTGAGTAAACCAGGCGAATGGTTTGTAATTCACTCCTATGCAGGATATGAAAAACGAGTCAAGATGAATCTGGAGAATCGCATCAAGACTCTTCATATGGAAGATTTCATTTATGAGGTTGCAGTTCCATATCAAGATGAAACTGAAATCAAAAACGGCCAGAAGAAGACGGTTCAAAAAAATAAGTTCCCAGGTTACGTGCTCGTTCGTATGGACATGTCACATCCAGATGCATGGGGAACTGTTCGTCATACCCCTGGTGTGACTGGGTTTGTCGGTCAAGGTCACAATCCTGAGCCATTGTCACTTGATGAAGTGGCTGAAATCTTGGCTCCACGTCCTGAAAAGAAGGCAACCGCAGCGGCTGCAGTTGTTGTTACCAAGCTTGAAGAAGTTGATTTTGCTGTCGGCGATTCAGTGACAGTCACCGATGGACCTTTTGCAACCTTGCAGGCAACGATTTCTGAAATCAATCTTGAAGGTCAGAAAGTCATTGGGTTGGTTGAAATCTTTGGACGTGAAACTCCAGTTGAATTGTCATTCACCCAAGTACAGAAAAACGGATAAGGATTCCCAACGTCAGTTGGGATAAAAGAAGAAAGTAAGGACCCTCATGGCACCAAAGAAGAAAGTGACTGGCTTAATCAAGCTTCACATTCAGGCTGGCGCAGCAAATCCTGCTCCACCTGTAGGCCCGGCACTTGGTCAGCACGGTGTTAACATCATGGACTTCTGCAAGGCGTATAACGCTGCAACAGAAGACAAGCGTGGAAATATCATCCCAGTTGAAATTACTGTTTACGAAGACCGTAGCTTTGATTTCAAATTGAAAACTCCACCAGCAAGCCGACTTATTTTGAAAGCTGCTGGTTTGGAAAAGGGATCTTCCGTTCCGCAATCAACCAAGGTGGGAACTCTGACTCGAGCACAAGTTCGAGAAATTGCCGAAACCAAAATGCCTGACCTCAATGCAAACGACATCGATGCAGCAATGAAGATCATTGAAGGAACTGCACGACAAATGGGTATAACTATCCAAGAATAAAAACCACTAGTGGCAGGACAACTGCAGTCCGTACCACGACCTGCACAAAGGAGCAGCAATGAAACGCAGTAAGAAATGGCGCCAAGCCGCCGCATTAATTGATCGGAATGAGCTCTATACACCGATTGCAGCAATGCGTCTGGTGAAAGAATCCGCAACGACGAAATTCGATCCAACAGTTGATGTTGCAATTGCACTTGGAGTAGATCCACGCAAAGCAGATCAAATGGTTCGAAGCACTGTCAACCTTCCACACGGCACTGGAAAGACCGCACGGGTCCTGGTCTTTGCTGGTGGCGAGAAGGCTGAAGAAGCCCGCAATGCTGGTGCTGACTATGTCGGCGCAGATGAATTGCTTGAAAAAGTTGCTGGCGGCTGGACTGAATTTGATTCCGTTGTCGCGACTCCAGACATGATGGGGAAGGTCGGAAAGCTCGGTAAGGTGCTTGGTCCCAGGGGCCTGATGCCTAACCCAAAGACCGGAACTGTGACCCTTGATGTTGCAAAGGCCGTCAGTGACATCAAAGGTGGAAAGATTGAATTCCGCATTGATAAGCACTCTAACCTTCACATCGTCATTGGCAAGGCATCGTTTTCTGACAAGCAACTTGCAGAGAACTTTGCATCAGTTCTTGATGAAGTGCTTCGTGTGAAGCCAAACTCATCAAAGGGTCGCTACGTCAAGAAAATCGCAGTAAGTGCCACGATGGGACCTGGAATCCTCGTTGATCCAAATCTCACCCGTAACCTCGCTGACGAAAACCCTAGTTAATTCCAAAACTTCGTGGTGGCGGTCTATCCGCCATCACGATTTGGCGAAATAAACCTCAGAGGTTTACCCTTCGCCCACCGAAGACCGCCGGATTGGTGAAAACCAGTAAGGCTCTGTAAGCAGAGGTCCAGCGCAGGTGAGTGTTTACCAATTGGTATGCCCCACATCTGCGTGGGGTTTTTGTTTATGTACTCAACACAAATGCTTTGTGTTGACTTCGAAATCCCGAAAGGATGCGTATGGCACGCACTGACAAGGCGGCAGTACTCGAAGACCTCGAAGCAGGTTTCCGCGAGTCCAATGCTGCCCTGCTCACTGAGTATCGTGGATTAACTGTTGCACAACTCAAGCAGTTACGTCGATCACTTGCGGGTCAGGCTGAATATGCGGTCGTCAAGAACACACTCACCAAAATTGCTGCCAAGCGTGCTGGTGTGGAAGGTCTTGATGATTTATTAGAAGGTCCAAGTGCAATCGCTTTTGTTCAAGGCGATGCAATTGCAGTTGCGAAGTCATTGAAGGAATTTTCCAAAGAATTTCCATTCTTGGTCATCAAGGGTGGAATTTATGATGGCAAAGTTCTTACTGCTGATGACATCAAGAAACTCGCAGATCTTGAATCCCGTGAAGTACTGTTGGCGAAATTGGCCGGCGCAATGCAAGCAAGCCTGGCAAAGGCCGCTGCACTGTTCCAAGCACCACTTGCAAAGACAGCACGTACTGTTGAAGCACTTCGAAGTGCAGCAGCAGCAAATCCATCACTCATCGCTGGCGCAGGCACACCTGTAGCAAGTGCTGAAGTGGTAAACGATGTAGTAGAAGAAACCTCAGCTCAGACTGAAGTTGAGGTCGAAAACTCCGAAACTCCTTCAACGGAAGAAGTTTCAACCGAAACACAAACAACCGAGGAATAGACCTCTGTCAGTCGATGAATGGAAAGGAACGCCCAACATGGCGAAACTAAGCACTGAAGAACTTTTGGATGCTTTCAAGGAATTGACCTTGATTGAACTTTCAGAGTTCGTTAAGCAGTTCGAAGAAACCTTTGGCGTAACCGCTGCTGCACCTGTTGCGATTGCCGCTGCTGCTCCTGCAGCCGGTGGTGGAGATGCAGGTGGCGCTGCTGCAGATCAAGATGCATTCGATGTCATTCTTGAAGATGGTGGCGACAAGAAGATTCAGGTTATTAAAGAGGTTCGCACCTTGACTAACCTTGGTCTCAAGGAAGCAAAGGATCTCGTTGAAGGTGCACCAAAGCCAGTTCTTGAAAAAGTCAAGAAAGATGTTGCTGACAAGGCAAAGGAAGTTCTTGAAGCAGCTGGTGGCAAAGTAACCATCAAGTAATACACCTTTAAAAGACCCCGCTTCGGCGGGGTCTTTTTATTTTCTGCACTTTGAGCCAAATCAACGGACACGGGAAAATCGGTCCAATCGGGACAAGTCTCCAAAGATTTCCCCAAAATGGGGCGTGGTGCTTGACCTAGCGGCCATCTTGGGCAAGAGTTTGCCCACTTCCACTCAGGTTCCTGAGAGGGGAGAACGAGGATCGCTAGTCCTGGCGCTGTCGCTCTGTCGAGGCAGATTGCCCCTAGCAGCATCGAGGTTCACCCCGCTGGTCGACAGGCGTGTGCCGATACGGTACTATGCCGCGTTGCGCTACCCAAATTTCTGCTTAGTCATTTGGCTTGCGTTCCCGTCGCCCACCCAGCGGAAGGAAGACTGTGGCTTCACGCCTCAATAAAAATAACCGTATCTCATTTTCAAAACTGAACGAACCTATCGATTTACCAGATCTCCTCGCAGTACAGCGCGAGTCGTTTGATTGGTTGATGGGCAGCGAAGACTGGAAGAAGCGAGTAGCTGAAGCCAAAGCTGAAGGTCGCGTCGTTCCTGAAATCTCTGGACTTGAAGAAATCTTTGAGGAAATCAGTCCGATTGAAGACATGGGTCAGAAAATGTCGTTGTCATTTAAGCAGCACACATTTGAAGATCCAAAGTACACAATCGAAGAATGCAAGGAAAAGGATTACACGTATTCACGTCCACTCTATGTCGACGCTGAATTCATGAACAATGAAACATATGAAATCAAGAAGCAGACTGTGTTTCTTGGTGACTTCCCAATTATGACTCCACGAGGCACCTTCGTTATCAATGGAACTGAGCGTGTGGTCGTATCACAGCTCGTTCGATCTCCAGGTGTCTATTTCAAACGTGACAAGGAAACTGCAACTGAACAGGGTGAATTAGTTGCACAAATTATTCCAAGTCGTGGAGCTTGGCTCGAATTTGTTATTGACAAAAAAGATCTTGTTTCGGTCAAGGTTGATCGAAAGCGTAAGCAACCATTCTCAGTCTTGCTTAAGGCACTTGGTTGGTCAACTGAAATGATCCGTGAACGTTTCTCTGCATATCCACTCTTGATGGAGACACTTGAGAAAGATACGAATCAAACACAGGATCAAGCACTTCTTGATATCTACCGAAAACTTCGTCCAGGTGAACCACCAACTGTTGAAGCAGCTCGTTTGCTTTTGGATAACTTCTATTTCAATCCAAAGCGATATGACTTAGCAAAAGTGGGTCGTCACAAGATCAATAAGAAGCTTGGCTTGAATCGACCACTGACAGACAATGTTTTGACAATCGACGACATTGTGTGGACAGTTGAATATTTGGTTCGACTCTATGACAAGAACAATGCGCTATACGAATCAGAAGAAACAGTTGAAATGGTCGGTCCATCTGCAACTGTTCGGATTGAAGAAGATGAAATCGACCATTTGGGTAATCGTCGACTTCGAACTGTCGGTGAGTTGATTCAAAACCAATTACGCACCGGTTTACTTCGTATGGAGCGTGTTGTTCGTGAACGTATGACGACGCAGGACGTTGAAGCAATCACGCCAACGACCTTGATCAATATCCGTCCACTGTTGGCATCGATTAAAGAGTTCTTCGGAACCTCACAGTTATCGCAGTTCATGGATCAAACAAACTCGCTTTCCGGCCTTACACATAAGCGCCGATTGTCAGCACTTGGTCCAGGTGGTCTTTCACGTGAACGTGCTGGTTCTGAAGTTCGTGACGTTAACCCATCTCACTATGGCCGTATGTGTCCGATTGAAACTCCAGAAGGACCAAACATTGGTTTGATTGGTTCACTTGCAACATTCGCAAGCGTCAACGAATTTGGATTCATACAAACCCCATACAGAAAAGTTGTTAATGGCAAAGTCACGAACGACATTGTCTATTTGACTGCAGACGACGAAGAAGATCACGTTATTGCGCAGGCAAACACACCATTGACTGAAACGAATGAATTCGCCTCAGAACGTGTTCTCGTTCGTACTCGTGGTGGTGAAGTTGACTATGTTCTTCCAAAAGACGTTGACTTTATGGACGTTTCTCCAAAGCAGATGGTGTCTGTTGCAACCTCAATGATTCCCTTCTTGGAACATGATGATGCAAACCGCGCTTTGATGGGTGCAAACATGCAACGTCAGGCTGTGCCACTTGTTCGTGCAGAAGCCCCACTTGTTGGAACTGGTATGGAAGCTCGCGCTGCACTCGATGCTGGCGATGTAATTCTTGCCAAGTCAGCAGGTGTCGTGCACGAAGTAAGTGCTGACAACATCACAATCATGACGGATGCAGGTAAGTACGATTACTACCCACTGACGAAATTCCAGCGTTCCAACCAAGGAACGTGTGTGAATCACGTTCCATTAGTTGCAACAGGTGATCGCGTTGAAGCAAATCAAGTTATTGCCGATGGCCCAGCCACGAAGAATGGCGAAATGGCACTTGGTCGAAACTTGCTTGTTGCATTTATGTCGTGGGAAGGTCACAACTACGAAGATGCAATCATTCTTTCACAGCGTCTAGTACAAGATGACATTCTGACTTCAATTCACATTGAAGAATATGAAATTGATGCTCGTGACACCAAACTTGGTGAAGAAGAAATTACTCGCGATCTTCCAAATGTTTCCGAAGAGGTGCTTGCTGACCTAGATGAACGCGGCATTATTCGAATCGGAGCGGAAGTTGTTCCAGGTGACATCTTGGTCGGTAAGGTAACACCAAAGGGTGAAACTGAACTCACACCAGAAGAGCGTTTGCTCCGTGCAATCTTTGGTGAAAAAGCGCGTGAAGTTCGCGACACCTCACTCAAAGTTCCACACGGTGAATCAGGTGTTGTCATCGATGTGAAGGTCTTTGATAGTGCTGAAGGTGATGAACTTCCAGCAAGTGTCAACAAACTTGTTCGTGTGTACATTGCGCAGAAGCGCAAAATCACAGAAGGTGACAAGCTTGCAGGTCGACACGGTAACAAGGGTGTTATTGCAAAGATCATGCCGGCTGAAGACATGCCGTTCTTGGAAGATGGAACTCCAGTTGATATCGTCTTGAATCCACTTGGTGTTCCAAGCCGCATGAACATCGGTCAGATTCTTGAAACCCACCTCGGATGGGTTGCTCACACTGGTTGGGATATCGAAGGAAGTCCAGAATGGGCAGAGAGCATTTCCGATGATTATCGAAGTGTTGCACCAGGTACGTTGCTTGCAACACCAGTATTTGATGGTGCTAAGGAAAGTGAAGTAACCGGACTACTTGGATCAACCAGAACAAGTGCGACTGGCGAACGACTGATCAACGCTGAAGGTAAAGCGAAGTTGTTTGATGGTCGAAGTGGTGAGCCTTTCCCAGGTTACATCACCGTCGGTTACAAGTATGTCTTGAAACTACATCACCTTGTTGATGACAAGATTCACGCTCGTTCAACTGGTCCGTATTCAATGATTACCCAGCAGCCGCTTGGTGGTAAAGCACAGTTCGGTGGTCAGCGATTTGGTGAGATGGAAGTTTGGGCTCTTGAAGCCTACGGCGCTTCATATGCACTACAGGAACTTTTGACTATCAAATCCGATGATGTGCTTGGTCGCGTGAAAGTGTACGAAGCAATTGTGAAGGGTGAAAACATTCCAGAACCTGGAATTCCAGAATCCTTCCGTGTTCTTGTGAAAGAAATGCAGAGTCTGTGTCTCAATGTTGAAGTGCTTTCAAGTGAAGGGCAAACAATTGAGATGCGTGAGACTGATGATGAAGTTTTCCGTACCGCGGAAGAACTTGGTATTGATCTGTCACGGCGTGAGCCCAGCAGCGTAGAAGAAGTCTGAGAAGTCGGACAAGTAGGAATAGGCAGAGAAGGTTAAAGAGTGATAGACGTTAATTTCTTCGACAAACTTCGAATTGGTCTTGCAAGCGCAGAAGATATTCGGGCTTGGTCTCATGGTGAAGTCAAGAAACCAGAGACCATCAACTACCGTACCTTGAAGCCAGAGAAAGACGGCTTGTTCTGCGAAAAGATTTTTGGTCCAACCCGTGACTGGGAATGTTACTGCGGTAAGTACAAGCGCGTACGTTTCAAGGGAATTGTTTGCGAACGTTGCGGTGTTGAAGTAACACGTTCCAAGGTTCGACGTGAACGTATGGGTCACATCGAACTTGCAGCACCAGTAACACACATCTGGTACTTCAAAGGTGTTCCAAGTCGACTTGGATATTTACTTGATGTTGCGCCAAAAGATCTCGAAAAGGTTATTTATTTTGCCGCTCACATGGTCACCTATGTTGATGAAGCAGGTCGTCATGAAAACCTTCCACAGCTTGAAGCACAACTCTCAAAGCGCACCGGCAGTATTGCCAAGAAGCGTGATGCTGAAATTGAATTGATTGCTCAGAAACTCGAAGCAGATCTTGCAGAACTTGAAGCGACAGATGCAAGTGCGACAGATAAGCGTAAAGCGCGTGAATCCGCTGAACGCGACATGGCAGCGATTCGTAAGAACTACGATGCTGAGATCGATCGCCAACAAAAAGTTTTTGATCGTTTCAAAAACTTGAAAGTTCAAGACCTTGAAGGTGATGGAAATCTGTATCGAGCGATGCGAAGTGAATACGGCGCATGGTTCGAAGGCGGAATGGGTGCAGCAGCCGTACAAAAGCGGCTTGAAAACTTTGATTTAGCTGCTGAAGAAATAAAACTCAAGGACATCGTTAAGAATGGTAAGGGTCAAAAGAAGACTCGTGCACTGAAGCGATTGAAAGTTGTTCAAGCATTTTTGAAGACAAAGAATCAGGCACGTTCGATGGTGCTTGATACTGTTCCTGTTATTCCACCAGATCTACGTCCAATGGTTCAGTTAGATGGTGGCCGATTCGCTACATCTGATTTGAATGACCTCTATCGTCGTGTTATCAACCGAAACAATCGTTTGAAGAGACTTTTGGATCTTGGTGCTCCTGAAATTATCGTGAACAACGAAAAGCGTATGTTGCAGGAATCTGTTGACGCTCTCTTTGATAACGGTCGTCGTGGTCGCCCTGTGACTGGACCAGGAAACCGTCCATTGAAGAGTTTGTCCGATATGTTGAAGGGTAAGCAAGGACGATTCCGTCAGAACCTGCTTGGAAAGCGTGTTG
>JBDLTY010000136.1:0-2753 GCA_039805585.1 Actinomycetota bacterium
ATAACTTTGTTCTTGTGAAAATTCTGGAAGCGTTCCACCACTTGCCTGTAATGATTCAAGTGCATCTTGAACAGCAGCGGTGATTGAATCACGGAAGGCTCCAAAGAGCGCTGTTGCAGCAAGAACAGCAGTTGCAATCGCTATACCTTTAGTAATTGCTTTTGTGGTGTTACCAACTGCGTCGAGGCGAGTAAGAATCGCAGCCGCTTCAGGGCCGACTTCCTTGGACATTTCAGCAATACCTTGGGCGTTATCAGAAACTGGACCGAAGGTATCCATAGAAACAATAACGCCAACAGTTGTCAGCAACCCAGTTCCTGCAAGCGCAATCGCGAACAAACCAAGAAGAACTGATCCACCACCGAGCATTGCCGCTGCATACACCGCTGCACCAATCAAGAGTGCTGAATACACGGCTGATTCCATACCAAGTGAAATACCACTCAAAATAACTGTTGCAGGTCCAGTCAGCGATGACTTCGCAACATCATCAACCGGGCGGCGTCGGGTTTCCGTGAAGTAACCAGTGAGCAACTGAATTGCAGCTGCCAATGCAATACCAATGACGACGGCAGCAATCGCAAACTGACGAGGATTCTTATCTAGGAAATCGCCGAATGCGACTGTGTCGATGCCTGGAAGTTCTCCGAGTGTGGTTGGAAGCAAGAAGTACGCCGCCACCGAAACAAGTGCTGCGGAGATTGCAGCGGAGAGGAAAAAGCCTCGGTTAATTGCCTGCATACCTGACTTATCAGACTCTTGTGGAGAGACGGCCAAGATGCCGATAACTGCAGTGATGACACCGATTGCAGGCACAACGAGTGGGAAAATCAAACCAAGTTCACCGAATGTTGCTTTTCCGAGAATCAATGCCGCAACAAGTGTTACTGCGTATGATTCAAAAAGATCTGCTGCCATACCAGCACAGTCACCGACGTTGTCACCAACGTTATCCGCGATGGTAGCAGCATTACGAGGATCATCTTCGGGAATTCCCTGCTCAACTTTTCCAACAAGGTCAGCGCCAACATCCGCAGCTTTCGTGAAGATACCTCCACCAACGCGCATAAACATCGCGAGCAAGGCGGCACCGAAACCAAAACCTTCTAGCACCTTCGGCGCAGCATCTGCGTACACCAAGACAACGATTGCAGCTCCGAGCAGACCAAGACCAACCGTAAACATACCTGCAACACCGCCGGTACGAAACGCGATTTGCATTGCTTCGTTCTCGCCAGATTCTTGGGCTGCTGCAGCAACTCGAACATTACCGCGAACTGCGAGCCACATACCGATATATCCAGTGATGGCTGAGAAGACCGCACCTACAATGAAGAATATTGAACGACCAATTTTCTCGCTCGTAGTTTCGGCAGGCAATAAAAAGAGTAGGAAGAACACGAGCACGACGAATATCGCCAGCGTTTTGAATTGGCGAGTGAGATACGCGGCAGCCCCTTCTTGAATAGCAGCAGCAATCTCACGCATGCGTTCAGTTCCCTCGCTTGCGCTTAGAACTTCTTTCACGAGTATGAGTGCGAAAACAATGGCGGCTATTGCAATGATCGCGACAACCATCACGATTCGATTTTGCTCAGCCGACAATTGCAGAGCAGTTGAAAATACTGACATTTCTCTCCTTGTGATTCCCATAAGCCAAGCCCAAATGGGAAAGCCAACGGTCGAGGAGCAGTTCTCCTCACACTGGGACAATTCTAAGACAGGGATTAGCCTGTAAAACCCACCCATTGGCTCATCACGGTGGCACCATTTTTCACATCCCAGTCACGCCCAAATAGCCTGATTTGCCCACTAATCACGATTTGCACCTGTTCGCCTCGAACTTGGCAAGATGAGATATCCACAGGCAATCCGGTACAGGTCATACTGCCTCGATGAAGCAGAGCAGCCTGAACAATTGCAATTCTTTCAGCTCGCTGATGAAGGTGTTGATGAAATGAAAGGAACTGACCTAATTGACTCAAAGTCAGTACCATGAAAGCAAGACTCACGCCAATCAAGGATACAAATCCAGTCACAATGTTTCCCATCGAGCAGAAGAAGTCTGGGTATGGATTGTGAAACTCATGAATGCCACATCGACTTCTTGTAGCGCACTTACCGTTGCTGTCGTGTTAGAGATATGCACTTTTGATTGCGCGCGTGGAATGTTGTGTGAGAGAAAATTCTCTGCACTTTGTTTTCTTTCTGCACGCGGTCCAAATGCGCTGGCGATCTGACTAGCCTCATAGGTTGCACCTTGCAATTGAAGGTACACAGCAACAATTGATGCCGATTGCAAACAGATGACTACCATGAAAAGCACACCAGCTAAAGAAAGAGCAGATTCTGCGGTCACAGATCCAGTCTGTGACCGCAGTACATCAATAAGTTTCACAGGAGATTAAACACCCATGAAAAGGCAGCTTCTAGGACATTACTCAAAAGTGCTGCAAACGATGAACTTGTCAGAAACTTATACAAAATACCAGCAGCACCGCAAGCAGCAATGCCAACAGTTGCATACTCAGCACTGAGCGCACCTCGTTGACTCTTAAATCTATTGTGAATGATCGTAAACATTTCTTCCTTTCGTTGAAGTTTATGAAATATAGAGACGAGTTAAGCTCAACATGAAATTTCGAACCGAGGTGTGGGCAACATTCATCTGATAGCAACTGTGGATGAAAATTGACTCAAAAGTTCTGTAATTGGCTCAGCGGCTATGGGTACCAATCCAACCGCAAAGAATG
>JBDLTY010000137.1:0-5345 GCA_039805585.1 Actinomycetota bacterium
ATTTGTATGTAGTCACCTTGCGACGTTGATTTCACCACGGTCACGCGAATTCCTTCAAACACAACATATTCACCTTGCCGCATATTCCCAACAATTCGATTATTTGAGGTGCGACCGCTCATTGGAACGACCATAGTAATTGCACCTTCATTTGATTTTTTGGACACATCAATCACGTAGACAATAGTTCCTTCATACTGAGTGTTTCCATCAAGTGTGTCAGCACCAAGAATTCGTCTTACCTCAATCACGAGTGCACGCTGATCATCAAGTCGGACGATAGAAATCTTTGCGCCATTACTCGTAGTCACAAGTGGCTCGAGCAAAACAGTTTTACTTTCCATAGATAAATCAATTGCGTCTAAACATTTAACGTTTGTATCCGACATCCAACCCTGCAAAAAACGGTGCCAGCCAAAGAGCTCGGGGGCAGTGGCAAAATAAACGTTATTCATTAGATCCCATACAGCCTCAGAGTCATACTTAAACTGGTGTTCCATCCCAAAGTCATGTCCTACTTCGTGAGCTAACCAAATCCAACGCGTGGAACGATTTCTCTGGTCAGCACCACCAACAGCGCCGTTGTAGATAGTTTTTTCTGCTGTTTTGCCAACTTGTGAAGATGGAGGCATCGGGAATGATGGTCCGTAAATAATTTTGGATATTCCACTTGGGGGCATCACAACCACCAATTCATAGGGACTAAAGTCAACATAAGGATCAGCAGCAACGAGTGCGTCTCTCCAGTATGAGTAAGCATCTCCGCCTCCCCAAGTATCCATTTTGTAGTAATCAGAGTTACGATGAATTTTCAGGTACTCTGGGTACACATCCATTTTTACGTCGAGATTACCGTAAGAATTTGACTCATAGTAGTTCTCAAACTTTGGCAGATACGTTGCAGCGTCTGTGAGAGGATCATCTGTTCCCTTCACATCAAAGAACTCAACATAAAGCACAATACCTCGGATTTCTCCCTTGTTCTTGAGTCTCACTTCAGAGCGAGGAAAACCAAATCCCGTCAGAAAGTAGTTTTGATATGTTTGTCGAAGTTGGCAGTATGTGTCATCTCGGAAGGCAGAATCAGGGGATGTTTCAGGAAGTTGCGTCGCTGTCTCTGTAAAAACCCAGACTAATTTCTTACCTACCTTAGTACAGGTAAATATGCCAGCAGATGTACGCGTCCATTGCTTGCGGTGTAAGCACTTCCCACCACTCTTTAGTTGGGTACCAGCAAGCCATAACCGCTGTTTCTTTTTCTTTGTGCAGATAAAAATCTTGCCACTTCGTGCAACATATGTGCCAGTTTTTGCACAAGGAGAACCAATCTTGATGGGAGCACCTGATGTTGGTGAAACTGTGACTAGGCTTGCAAGTATCAAACTGCAAACAACACCGAATAGTAACTTCCGTATCATGAGTTTCTAGTTCATTCTCTCGTCAACATACAAATAGTTATGACTATTACCATTGTAGAAATAGTATGTGAGTGGCCACCACAAAGGAAGTTCATCACCCATCAGTTTTCGTGGACTTAGTTTCACGGCAACAATATAGGTTCGCCCAACCACCGCATTGGTGAGCGTAACCTCACTATTGTCACTCGAGATAATTACCTTGGGACCTCTTTGTGGTACGCAACTTGTATTAAACACGAATTTACCACCTAAGTGGGGAATCAACTTATGGTCAAGATCATTTCCTTGGTAATAAACCGTCATCGTCGAATCATCTGCGACAATGTATGACCAATGATAAATGTCACCTTCGCTAACCTGACTAATAAAAGTTTTGTCATTCTTGGTGACGACAGTCATTTCGATTTCAGTAACTGTCTTTGCGCTGCCGTTCATAACTCTTCGACATGTTGCTTTGTCATCGGTAATTAAAGATGATTCGATATGGGGAACGACAACATCAAAGCCACCAACATTATCTGGAAAGAAATCGTCGTTATAAGCGAAATACAGCTCACCACTTGTTGTTGCGGTAAAAGTTGTTGGACCAGATCCGATAAATGTCCATGCACCAGATGTCCCTACGCGAGCGATTAACGAAAATGGCGGCAGGTCAGGAGCAATAAAACCAGGAGACGATTCATTTGGATTTCCATCTGGGCCAAAATAGCATGCGTAATAATCAGTGTAACTACAAGAAGCATAACCAGAAGCTGTAATTTGAAGGCTTTCTCCGCTTGTCATGTAGTAACCGGTCTCTGCCCCATTCGGATTCGACATTGGTGATCCCGAAAATGCTGACACATAAAACGGAGTTGTAACGATGAATCCATCCTGTCCATTTGCTGTCGCTGGCACAACTCCAGCACCAAGAATTGCCATAGCAATCAGAATCAGGAATTTCTTCATTGTTCCTCCAAATAATGAAGCAAAGCCTAGTGTTAGAAGTGATACTTAATCGAGGAATTTGAAGAGACAGCCCTTATTGACCACACAGTTGATACTTGCGCGCCCGAGAGGACTCGAACCTCTAACCTTCTGATCCGTAGTCAGATGCTCTATCCGTTGAGCTACGGGCGCGGGGTGGGCGAGTTTATCCGATAGATATTCCTAGCCGTCAGGTGATGGCTCTATTCTGTGCGCCTTGGAAGGGGGCATTATGGCTATTAGTATTCCTGAATATCCAAGTTTTGAATCTCCTGCTGAACGCAAAGTGTGGAAAGTTCTAACAAAGGAATTACCTCTACAAAGCACCATTATTCATGGTGCCAAAATAGAGTATCGAGGCTCAACCCTAGAAGCGGATTTTATTGTTGTATGGCCGGGCAAAGGGATTGTTTTTATTGAAGTGAAGGGCGGCCGAATCCGACTACATGGAAGTGCGTGGAGTACAACAAACGGTGCAGGAGTTCGTAAGACTGTAAAGCCTGATGAACAAGCAAGGAATGTCGGACACGCTTTTCAGGAACATTATGTGACTGCAACAAATCGTTCACTTCACTTTGGATGGTTAGTTGTATTTCCTGACTCAGACTTGCCTGTTGGAACTGAAACGAACGCATGTCCAAGAAAACGTATCGTTGATGAATCCGACCTTGGTGGAATCAAGGAATAAATTATCTGGGCGGCAGATCAAGGCAATGCAGGGCGTAATGCTTCTAGAGAAGAGTGTGATGACTTTATACAACTTGTTGTTGAAAGTGGCTTAGTTGAAGATAACTTTATCGAGGCGGCGCAAAGTCGCGTGTATGCGGTGAATCATGCAACAGACCTGCAAGTTGATCAACTCAGAATTGCGCGTGCAATTCCATCTTTCGTGGTTGAAGGGCCGGCAGGAACTGGCAAAACAACTATGGCACTTCAAAAGGCACGTGAACTTGTTTCGCAAAACAAGAAAGTTGCTCTTATTTGCTATTCCAAAGGACTCAGTAAGTTTCTGCAGAAACAGGTCAGTGGATGGCAAGGTCCTCTACGCCCTGAATTCGTTGGCACTTTTCACCAGCTCGTTGACTTCTGGGATGGCAAAACCCCACAAACAATTACTCAAGATTGGTGGGAGGATGGGGCTGCAGAGGAGATGATGAAACAACTTGGGCAACGAAACAACCTTCAACTTTTTGATGCTGTGGTGATTGATGAGGGTCAAGATTTCAGAGACTCATGGTGGGATGTAATTTATGGAAGTTTTCGTACTGAAATCACGTATAACAACGAACTGACTGGCTCTAACCTCTTCGTCTTTGGTGATTCACAGCAATCTATTTTCGGTCGCTCTCGCTACAAGGAAATCGCTTTGCCACGACTTACCCTCGATGTGAACATGAGAAACACAGAAGCGATTGGTGAAGTTGTTGACATATTAACTGACATTGAAGTGAAAACTTTGGGACCGCTTGGTCCTCCCATTCAACATGTGCCAACGAATTATGAATCTGCCATAACGGAAGGTGAAGTAGTTTTGCAAGAATTACTTGATGAGGGATGGCAGCCTGGAGATATAGCATTCTTGACAACCGGTTCTCGGCATAAGGAATTTCACAAAAACATTATTGAACGAAATGTAAATGAGTATTGGGATCGATACTTCAACGGCGAAGAGGTTTTCTATTCGACTGTCCAACTATTTAAAGGGCTTGAAAGGCCAGTCGTTGTGCTTGCAATCAATGGCTGGAAGCGCGATGATCTCATCGACGAATTTTTCTATGTTGGAATCAGTCGGGCTCGGGACTTACTTGTTATTGTAGGCGAGATCCCAGCGCACATTAATGAGAAAATCCATCGCCACATACAGCCCTATCGAGAGATTTAGCGTTTCTTTCTTCTCAGAAGGCGTGTCCAGTACATGCCTTTTCGTGGAACTCTAACCGTTCCCCTTGGTCCATTTCCACCAAAAAGAAGTCGAAACCATCGTGTACCAAAACTTCCAGTCGCTCCAGATCTTGAAAGGTTGACCCGAAATGGGCCGAAGTTTTTCCACCAACGAAACTGAAAACCCATTATCCCCCTCCAAGACGCTTATCCTACTTTTGTCCTAATTTTCTCACCTTGCCAAGTCTAGAGACCTCGGTAGGCCACGATTGACAAAATCTTACCTTCTGAGTTGAAGTTCAAGACATCAACGACGTTTAACTTCTCGGTGTGATTGACAGTAATCTCTATCTCTGCCGCTGCGCTGTAGCTGGCAATGTATATTGTCTTTATTAGTATTTTCAGGTTCTGTGCCTGTTCGAAGTTCTTGCCAAATTCTTCTATAGCATCCTCTTTGCCGATAATTTCAGAGTTCCAGTCTCGCAAAATAATCTCAGGGTGAAACATGTTGGCAATTTTTGCTAGCTCTTTCGATTCATAAGCCAATAAGAATTTTCGAGTGAGCGCTTCAGCATCCATTTTCTCACTAATCCCTGTCTCGGCCTCTCATACGAAGTAATTCACGCTTTAATTGCTGTAATTCTTCATCGGAAATCGTTCCATCTTCCAGAATACCTTCGAGGTTGTCAGAGATTTCTTCCATCAATCCCAATTCTCGCTCACGCTTCGCATTCTCAGCACGGGCTTCATCCATAGCATTCAAAACAATACCAATGAGGACATTGAGGACTGTGAACACAACAAAGAATACAAACGACAAGAAGTAGGGAAGAGCCAATATCTCAACTTCAAGTGCTGGGATGAAGTAATTGGGGAAATTCTCAAGTGTGAGCAAAATGAGAAGTGTCGTCATTGCTGTGGTGATGCTGCCCCAATCACCTGGAAGTTCATCCGAGAAGAGGTAGTACCCACCCATTCCGTAGAGAAAGAGCATGATGCCGATCAAAGTTGAGAGACTCAGAAGCGGTGGAATACTTCGAACAATTGATGCAGTTAAGACTTTCACTTCTGGTAAGAAGC
>JBDLTY010000138.1:0-4928 GCA_039805585.1 Actinomycetota bacterium
CGCGGACATGAGCATCGATGAGTGCATGGAACAGCTCAATAATTTATCCGCTAGTGAATGGCTGGTAGTTGATGAAGAAGACAGAATTTTTGGTGTATTGATGCGTAGTGATGTTGAGGGCTATTCGTGAGCGTGTTCAAAGAGGGCGATATCGTTCAAATTACTGACACAAAAGGTCGAATGTATCGATTGCAGTTAAAAAGTGGCAATGAATTCCACACGCATAGAGGTCACATTCCGCATAACGACATTATTGGTAAATCTGAAGGTAGTGTGATTACTTCGTCGAATAATAATAAATATTTGGCGTTCAAACCCTTGTTGCTTGATCAAGTGCTATCTATGAAGCGTGGCGCTGCTGTTATCTACCCGAAAGATAGTGCAACAATTCTGGTTGAAGCCGATATTTTTCCCGGCGCTCATGTTGTTGAGGCAGGCGCAGGCAGCGGTGGATTAAGTCTTTTTCTCTTACGAGCAATAGGTCAAGAGGGCAAATTAGTGTCGTGTGAGATTCGAGCAGACTTTGCGCAGGTGGCACGAGAAAATGTTGAAAGAATATACGGAGAAAATCCTTCAAACTGGGAGTTGGTCAATCTAGATTTCAATTCGGCAGTGAGCACGTTTCCTGATGCGAGCGTTGACCGCATCATTTTGGACATGCTCGCACCGTGGGAATGTTTCCAATCTGCCAGTCGCATTCTCAAGCCTGGTGGAGTGCTTGCAATATATGTAGCAACCACGACTCAAATGTCCAGAAGCGTTGAAACACTTCGAATTCTCAACCAATTCGCCGAACCGCGCAGTGGTGAAACGCTCGTGCGGCTCTGGCACGTAGAAGGTCTATCGGTTAGGCCTGAGCATCGTATGTCGGGGCATACGGGGTTCATCATTACTGCCAGAAGACTTGCCGCCGGGGCGGAGGGGTTCGCTTTGAAGAGAAAACCTGCACCTGGAGCATATGGAGAGGATTGGACTGCACCTAATCTTCCCGATTCACAATAGAATCCCAGTATGAAACCAGAAGTCGATTTCCAAGACGGACCACCACCCACAACGCTTGTCATTGAGGACCTTATTGCAGGATCTGGTGAAGCGGCGAGCGATGATTCCGAAGTCCTGGTTCATTATGTTGGGGTAGATTTCGAATCTGGTGAAGAATTTGATTCATCGTGGAATCGAAATGAGCCAATTGCATTTCCCTTGAAAGGGCTGATCAAGGGTTGGCAAGAAGGTATTCCCGGGATGAAAGTTGGTGGCAGAAGAAAACTGATTTGTCCGCCAGAGTACGCGTATGGAAGGCAAGGTCACAGGCTCGCAGGTCGCACACTCATTTTCGTCATCGACTTACTAGAGGTAATACATGAGCGATGAAGAAGATATTCTTCCTCTAGCTCCTCATGATCCGAGCACTGAACGATTAGTCAATCT
Organism: Actinomycetota bacterium; assembly: GCA_039805585.1. GTDB lineage: Bacteria > Actinomycetota > Actinomycetes > S36-B12 > UBA5976 > JAFMIT01. The sequence continues at coordinate 1,429 of JBDLTY010000138.1, forward strand.
CTTTATGCTTTTGCAGTCTACTAAGTATGGGCTCTCTCGTGCGCAAATATTTAAGAAGATTTCTGCATACCAAAGTAGTTCTGACACTGCATCTGAGAGAATGTTTGAACGCGACAAAAGCATGTTGCTTTCAGCAGGAATACAAGTCGAAACAATTTTCGACCCTATAGAAAATGAGTATTCGTACAAGATCTCGCGAGATCGAGTATTACTGCCTGAACTAAGCCTTACCCCTGATGAACTTAAAGCACTTTACTATGCATCCCTCGTGTGGAGAAACTCTGATTTGAGAGAAAGCGCCCTGGAACTTGGTGTAAAACTGCAGACATATGGAATTGACGGCGAAATACCTCAGATTGATTGGTCATACGGCGTGACGGAACATCTACCCACAATCTTGATGGCGCTTCAAGATCGAAAACTCTTGAAATTTCACTACCGAAAACCACAACATCAAGAGACAGATGAACGTACGCTCGAAGTTTGGGGAGTGACGTATCGCCCAACCAACTGGTACGTATTTGGTTTCGATCAACTCAGGGGCGAACCACGTGCTTTTAATCTACGGAGAATTGTGGGGGATTGTGAGATACATGGCGCACGAAATGCCTACGAAATCCCCGATCACATCAATGTCGAAGAACTACTCAACCCTGTTCACTACGCAGAAACGCTCACGAAAGTAAAGATCCGAGTAGAGGCCGGAAAAGGAATGTACTGGCGTCAACTCGCAAAGCGAGATCTTACAACGCTGAGCGAAGACACATTCGAAGTGAATTTGATTAACCCGCTGATCAATGTTCCACGGCTTGCCGCAGATGCTCCAGGCGTAGTTGTGGTAGAGCCTGAAGATATCAAAAATCAAGTGCGCGCTCTTTTACAAGGCGCGGTGATGTAACCAATGAAACGGTTTGAGAGGCTCTTAGCGCTCGTTCCTTGGCTGAAAGCCCATCCTTTCGCAACTGTTGATGAAGTGGCAATCGCTTTTGGTATCTCAAGCAAGGAAGTCGAAGAGGACATCGCCCAACTGACACTCACTGGCTATGGTCAAAGTCATGGAGAATTGTTCGATATTCATTACGACAAGTCAGGCATCTCGGTGATTGATTCGCTTGGAATTGATCGTCCAATTCAATTTGACACAGCGGAGATAGGGTGTTTGCTTGTCGGGATTGAAACCCTACTATCAAGCGGTGTTGCGTTAGATGTTCCAATCGAAGCAATCAGGTCAGCGCAAGAGAAAATCTCGAAAATCATCGATTCACCTGGTGTCATTCGCTACCTATCAGGGGCAATCGTTGACAATGAAGATACCGTAACCCTCATCCAGGATGCAATCTCGACCAAAAAGCGACTCAGCCTCACGTACTGGAATCATGTACGAGATGACGCAAGCCAACGAGAAATCTCCCCGTTGCGAATTCGAGGAACAGATGCCTACACGATTGTGGATTCATATTGTCATACCACTGGCGGATGGCGTTCATTTCGGGTCGATCATATTGTTGACCTCAAATCATTAGATGTTAACTCTGAAGTGAATGAGGAAGATTTCGTTGATATGCAATACGTCATTGTTGAAGTGGAGCTCCCAATTTCAAGAGCAGAAGTACTTGAAGAATTGGTTGTTCTAAAACGTGACACCAAGGAGAACACAATTAGGGCATTCATCCAGATTGTCACCCCGGCAACCTTGGCACGAAGTGTTAGGGCTTCAGGAGGGAAATTGAGAATCATTGAACCTGCCGAGATAGCCCAAGCAGTCACTGCCCTCAATCATGAGGCTCTAGCGGCCTACAGCGAGTAGACTCCCGTCACACGAAAGGGGCACAATGCCGAATTTGAATGGCTGGGAACTGCCAATACTCATCATCCTGGCAATCCTTCTTTTTGGTGCCAAACGCTTGCCTGATCTGGCCAGAGGCCTTGGAAGGTCGCTTCGAATCTTCAAGGCAGAGGTAAAAGCCAAAGACGAGATTGACGACACCAAAGAGCCCGAAAACAAGCAATAAAACGGCCATATGGCAAATCAAGCGATGCCCCTGTCAGAACACCTCAGGGAATTAAGAAAACGGCTGATTATTGCCTTGTGTTCGGTCGGCATTGGGTTTGTTCCAGCCTGGATTTATTACCCCCAGATTTTTTCTCTGCTGGAAGGTCCGTTTGCTTCACTTGAAAACTCGCAGGCAAATGTTTCACTCGTTCTAGGCGGCGTGGCTGATCCCTTCACACTCCAAATCCAAGTCTCTTCAGTAGCTGCCATTGTGCTCAGCAGCCCAATTTGGTTATCGCAATTATGGCTCTTCATTACCCCTGGGTTGTATAGAAACGAAAAGAAGTGGACCTTGCTATTCGTGTTCACTGCCGTGCCAATGATTGTGCTCGGTGTGCTCAGCGCATACTTTGTCATGCCCATAGGACTGCAAGTGCTCTTGGGCTTTACTCCGAGCAATGTGGAAAACCTTATTGCAGTCGACCGTTACTTTGATTTCTTTTTCAGAATAACAGCGGTCTTCGCTGTCGGATATCTGATTCCACTGGTGTTTATCATGCTCAATCTTGCTGGACTTTTAGCTGCACGAACGATACGAACATGGTGGCGAGGTATCTTGATGTCCGTCATGTTGTTTGGAGCGATTGCCACGCCCACAGGCGATCCAATCAACATGCTCCTTGTTAGCGCTCCAATTACCGCGTTGATTGTTCTTGCTTGGGGAATTTGTGCAATCAATGACTTGCGTCGAAGAAAGAAACAACCCGATACTTCGTTAAGCGATGATCAAGCAACACCTTTTGAGAATCTATGAACACTTTGATTTATGTCAATCCGCAAGCTGGGCAGGGAAAGCCCTTGAAGTTTTTGCGAAATACACTGAAGGATATAGGCAGTGAATATCAGGATGTCACCATTGTCCTTGCAGATAGCAAACTTGAAGGTTTGGAAGAATTTACAACACACTCATCTCATGCGACAAAAGCTTTGTGTGTTGGTGGTGATGGAACAGTGCATGACATTGCACGAATTTGCATCGAAAAGAATATACCTTTGGGGATTATCCCGTCAGGTTCAGGAGATGACATAGCGCACTCGATTGGAATTGCTACCCCAAAAACAGAAAAAGAATATAGAAACCTGGTAAAGAGATTCTTAGTTGAAAATCCAACGGAACGGTCAATGACCGCAGGAAAGATAACTTTTGAATCAGGTAGCCAGCACTTTGTCCTTGGAGTAATGAGTTGCGGATTCGATGCCCATTGCAACGCTATTGCAAACACGCTCAAAATCAGAGGGCCAGTTCGATACGTTCTTGCTATGTTGATAGGTCTGAGACGTTTTGTTCCCGTTACAATGGGAATTGAAGTAGATGGCCAATCAACTCAAAGGTCAATCATGATGATGGCTATAGGAAATGGACCGTCGTACGGCTCTGGAATGAAAGTTGTTCCTCACGCTAACCCTTTCACTTCATCATTATCAGCGATCATTGTCAATCAATGTT
>JBDLTY010000139.1:0-2990 GCA_039805585.1 Actinomycetota bacterium
CCACGACTCTGCGACATGGGGTATCTCAGAACCGCATTTGAACGCGAACCTGGAAGTTTGGGATACCGCTGTGCTGCCGAACCAATTGACGCCTATGTTTCTAAAGGCGGAGACGAGTCTGATGCAACGAATCGCAAGTGCCTCTGCAATGGACTCATGGCGACAGTCGGCATTGATCAAATTCGCCCAGATGGGTTCACAGAAAAACCATTACTTACCCTTGGAAGTGATTTAGTAGGTCCTAGCCGAATGATTGAAATGCACCATCATGGCTGGTCGGCACTTGATGTCATCAATTTCTTATTGCAAAAAATCAAACACCAGAGTGAAAACGAAGTTTCACTTTCTCAAGCTTGATATTTTTGGGACAAATTTCCCGACTCGTGTTGCATACTCCCGGTACTCAGGAAACTTTTGGGTCAATAGTGCTTCTTCAAAAGATGCCTTGATCCAAAGAACAATAAAGAGCAGTATCCAAATTCCAATTTTGATAAAAGACTGGTGCTGAATGATCACTGAAATACCGATGACAAGTATCAGGCTATAGATAGGATGACGAATGATTGAGTATGCACCGTTCATTTTGAGTGGACCCGTTTCCCTTGGTGCAGGCAAAACACTCCGGGCATTATCAAGAGAAAAATAGAACATAACACCCAATACGATGCCAATAAAGGAAAAAAGTCCGAGAACAACTTCAACCCAGCCAGGAACAGTCCAATCCTGACCCTGTGGTGAAACAAAGAGTGCAACAATAAGTGAAATCTGAAGCACTACAAGCACAATCCCTTTTGAAAGCGTATTCATGTCAAACTCCCTTTTGGGCATGTTCAATTGCAGCCCGAATTACAGATGCTACTCCACCTTCATCGTTGGTTGGAACAATCATGTCAACAATTGAGTGCAAGTTAGGGTGGGCATTTTGCACCGCAAATGAAAACCCTGCCCAATCCAATAATTCATAGTCATTGTGAAGGTCTCCTACCGCGAATACATTTTCTGGCAACACTCCATGTCGTGCTGCTAATTCACCAACCCCTGATGATTTATTGACACCTGTGCGCGCCATGTCAACGAAGAATTTCTCTGAATGAACACGGATTGGGTGCACAAATGGAGAAACAACGTTCTTGAACTCAACGAATGCTTCCATCGATTCAGGTTGATCAATAAATACACAAAGTTTTACGATGTCAGGTAGATCAAGTACTGACTCAATCTCCTGGATGTGTGAAGCACCTGAGAGAGCCCACGCCCATGGCGCTTCGAAACCCTCTTCAAAAATCAAACCGTGTTCGCCAGTGTTAATAGCACCTTCGGCAACCCTATCAATCATAAATTTGGCGTCAGGATATTTATGTCGAATGATGCTCACGGTTTGGTGCAATGTAAGAGCATTAATTGGATTGGTCTTTTCAATCCATTTGTTTTCGAGATCAACCAATGAACCGCCATCATTACAGACTGCATACCAATGATGATTTACCATCTCGGCAATCGCAACAATGTCAATGGGAGATCTACCAGTAGCAAAGACCACAGGTATTCCAACATCGATTGCCTCAGCAATAGCCTCAGTGACCTCAGGGTGAACAGACTTTGAGCCTGTCATAAGTAAGGTGCCGTCTAAATCGGTAACTATCATCACTTTGGGCACGCGCAGAGTGTGCCACAGCCGACTGTCTTAAGGCTCAAGCTAGTGGCTAATCGGGAAAACTACCCTGTTCTATCTGACGTAATTTTTCGATGCGCTCTTGGATCGGTGGATGAGTTGCGAATAACTTGCTGGTGAACGATGAATCAAGTGGCGATTCAATCCACACATGCGCAACGGCAGTGGAACGCTGAGCCACCACAGTATTGTCTCGTGATAGCTCTTCAAGTGCTCTTCTCAGCCCCGCAGGATTTCTTGTGAATTGCACAGCAGTGGCATCGGCCAAACTCTCACGATTTCTCGAAATCGCAGAACGGATGAGCGACGCTGCAAGCGGTGCCAGAATCAATACCAAAATCGAGGCAATAGCAAGAAGTGGATTTGAGCCATGTCGATCTCTTCGACCACCACCAAACCATAAAATTCTGAAAAGTAAATCGGAAAGTAATGCAATCGCTCCTGCCGTTGTTACTGCGATGGCCGATACCAATGTGTCTCGGTTTGCAACATGCGCCATCTCGTGAGCTGCTACTCCTTGCAGTTGTTCGCGATCCATAACTTTGAGTATGCCTGTAGTGAATGCGATGACCGCATGCTCAGGATCTCGCCCGGTCGCAAAAGCGTTTGGTGCTTCATCGTCAACGATTGCGACTTTCGGCATTGGAAGTCCCGATGCAATAACCACCTCATGGACGAGGTTAAAGAGTTGTGGCGCACTGTCTTCATCAATAACTCTCGCGCCAGTCATTGCAAGCACAATTCGATCACTTGCATGGTACGACCACCACGTTCCAGCTAATGAAATTCCTACGGCGATTGGCACAATACCGATTGTCGTATATCCAAGTAGATAGGCAACTATCCAAATCATGACCGCAACCAAGCTCGCCATAGCAGCCATAAGCAGAATGGTTTTGCGTCTGTTGGCAATTTGCATTGCCTGAAATGAGGTAGCCATTAGGCCCTTAGAACTGAACTTTTGGAACGTTTCGTGCCTCTGGGTCCTCAATTTGGTAGAACTCTCGTTTCGAGACTTTTGCAAGCCCGGCAAAGAATCGACCAGGAATTCCTTCGACAATTGTGTTCAGTTTGTTGACGGTGTCGTTGTAATACTGTCGAGCAAAAGCGACTTTGTTTTCAGTCGCCGCTAATTCTTCTTGCAACTGAATGAAATTCGCAGACGCCTTCAAATCAGGATATGCCTCACTCACAGCAAGAAGTCCACGAAGTGCCTGTGTAAGCATCCCGTCTGCTTCAGACACATCATGAACCCCTTGAGCAGCGGTGCTCGCCGAGCGCGCAACCATGACTCTTTCAAGAGCTTCCTTCTCATGGG
>JBDLTY010000140.1:0-6786 GCA_039805585.1 Actinomycetota bacterium
AAAAAGATTCGCTACTGGGACAAGCTCGTTGATGAATTAGCTAAGGGTCGACCGATGGAGAAAATCCTGAGGTCAGGTTCCTAAGAAATCGATTCAGAGTAGGCTTTGGTTCGGAGGGATACATGCTTCGTGACTTGATGCTTTCACTATCTCGAAGTGAAGAAGTGAAGTCCGCTATTACCTCATTCCCAGTCACCCGAGATGTCGTCAAGCGCTATGTAGCAGGGGAAATCGAAGCCGATGTGCTCACGACAACAAAAGAACTGACCGAAAAGGGTCTCCTTGTCACCATTGACCGGCTTGGTGAGGATGTCCTGGAGCCAAGTGATGCAGAGAAGACAGTGAATGACTATGTGAGCCTTTTGAGAGGTTTAGGGGAATGGGGACTTGCCTCAAAAGCAGAGGTTTCAGTGAAACTTTCAGCCCTTGGTTTGATTCTTGAAGATGGGTATGCAAAGGCTCTTGAGAATGCTCGCCGAATTGCGGCAACAGCTCATGAACATAACACCACAATCACCCTCGATATGGAAGATCACATACTGACCGATAGCACATTATCGATTGCCCGAGAACTCAGAAAAGATTTCCCAAGTGTTGGCATTGTGTTGCAGTCGTATCTATTTCGCACTGAAGCAGATTGCCGCGAGTTTGCGTATTCAGGAAGTCGAGTGCGACTCTGTAAAGGCGCATATAAGGAACCTGACACCGTCGCCTATGGCACGAAAGGTGATGTGGACTTGTCGTATGTCAGATGTATGAAGATTTTGATTGAGGGTGGCGCATATCCAATGTTCGCAACCCATGATCCCAGACTCATCGACATAGCAAAAGCACTCACAGCACAGAGTGGCAGAGGTATGGACTCATTTGAGTTTCAGATGTTGCACGGAGTGAGACCAGAAGAACATGTTTCACTTGCAGATGCTGGATATCAAACTCGAGTGTATGTGCCATACGGTGTTGATTGGTATGGCTATCTCATGCGACGAATGGCAGAACGTCCTGCAAACATGATGTTGTTCCTTCGCTCACTTACGTCAAAGAAGTAATGGTCGTTTCGTGAGTCATGACTCAAGTCTTGTCAATATGCCCATCCTCACAATTTGCTAAAAGTCTCAACTACTACTTACGACAAATCGCTTCAAAATCTCGTCAATGTCCCTTTTTGATACCCGGCTATTGTGTTTTGAAAAGAACGTACTAATCTCCCGCTCCTTGAAACAATCTTGTTAGTTCAATCTAAGGAGACACCGTGCCACAGCAGCCACGACCTTTTCAAAATGATCCAAAGTTCCATACAGTGGCTGAAGTTGCATCAATTATGCGCGTTTCAAAAATGACTGTGTATCGCCTTGTGCACGCAGGTGAACTCCAGGCAGTTCAAGTTGGTCGATCGTTTCGAATTCCAGAATCAGCAGTGACTGAATATCTGAAGAATTCCTTCACCCAAAGCGCATAACAGGGCAATCGGCCTATCCCTTAGGCTTTGCCCCTCCAAGTAAAGGGTAGGTATGGGTTCAGTAGTTAAGAAGCGCCGTAAGCGTATGGCGAAGAAGAAGCACCGTAAGAACTTACGTAAAACCCGCGCACAGCGCCGAAAGTAAATGGCAGCGCGAATCACACTTATTGGCAAACCTAGTTGTCAGTTGTGTGATGCAATGCGAAGTGTCATTCAGACGGTCTGTGATACCCACAATCTTGAATTTGTTGAACTCTCGGTTTTGGATAACCCTGAATTAGCAGAAACCTATTGGCTTGATATTCCCGTGGTATTAGTTGATGACACCATCCTGAGCCGCTGGCAAGTCACAACAACTCAACTCGAAGAAGCGCTTGGAGTGGCATCATGAAAAGCGCTGCCTTCTTTGATCTTGATAACACTCTGATGAAAGGCTCATCGCTCTTTCATTTAGCTAAGGGTTTACGAAAGTATGGATTTTTCACCAAAGGTGAAATCCGCTTCTTTGTTCGAAAACACCTGAAATACATCGTGCTAGGCAAAGAAGTCATCCGCGACCTTAATGCCATTAAGGACATAGCCCTACAAATTGCTGCGGGTCACAAACTTGAAGATGTTGAACGGATCGCAGATCCCGTGGTGGATGAGTACCTCATGCCAAAAATCTATGAAGAAACACTTTTACTTGGTCGCGAGCACATTGCGGCAGGACGTGAAGTATGGATTGTCACCGCGACCCCGTGGCGCCTTGCAGACGTCCTTGCAAAACGACTTGGCTTCACCGGAGCACTTGGCTCGGTCGGTGAAGTCGTTGATGGGGTTTTGACTGGAAAGCTCATCGGTAATGCAATGCATGGAAGTGAAAAAGGAATAGCTGTTCGAAAACTTGCCGAAGAGCGAGGCTGGGATTTAGCAGAATGTTTTGCCTACTCTGATTCAGCGAATGATTTGCCAATGCTTGAAGCGGTAGGCACTGCGGTTGCTGTGAACCCTGATAGACGGCTTCGAAGCCACGCCAAGCGCAAAGGCTGGCAAATTTATGACTTTCGCCTCAGTCGCTTTGCCCGAAAAATCAACCCACTTAATCTCTTCTCACGCCGAGGCCGTCCGGGGGACTAAGCACGTTTTGGAAATTTAGGAATTTCCTCATAGTCTCTGCCCTGCCTGGTTACGACAGTAACCCCCGACACGGACCATGGGACGTGGGCACAGGGGCAAGACCCTTGCACCATCCCCATGCATACGTGACTACGACTGAGGTGATGGTTTCAATGACAAGAGTCCAACCCGGACACGTCACACTGATTGCTGCTGGTTCAGCAAATCCTGATCTACTTCCACTTCGCGCAGTGCGCATCTTGCAACGAGCCAGTCACGTGATTGCAGACCTTGATGCTGTGAAGTTAGCGGAAGGTTTTGTGACAAACGGCGCACAGGTTCAGGTTGCAGTCGACCAAAGTGGATTACCACTTGAACAAGCCACCAAGTCAAAGACCATTGTCGATACTGCCAAGACTGGCGTTGACGTGGTTGTGTTACTTGCAGGCGATCCAGTCTTGAATGGCTCATTTGCCCGGGAAGTTCAATCCCTTTCAAAAGCCAAACTCAGTTTTGATTTTATTCCCGCTCCATCCACACTCACCGCAACCGCAGGTTTTGCTGGCATCGGACTCTTTGGAGGAAAATCCAATGAAGTTCGCATTTTTGATATGGCAAGTGGTGATGTTGATTATTCCCAATTAGTTGATTCCAAGTGCACCATCGTGATGTTGCATGCAGCAGAACGAGCAGCAGAAATCGCCAAAGGTTTATTGAAAGCCGGACGTGCCGAAGAAACTCCAATCATGGTGGTTCGAGATGGTGCAACTGTTGATCAGCGTTCACTGGTGTCAACGCTTCAGGATTTACCAAGTGCTTTGAAAACTCACAAAATAACTGGCGATGGCATGGTGTTTGTTGGCGATGTTGTTGCGAAACGAAATGCTCTTTCGTGGTTTGAAGCAAAACCATTGTTTGGTTGGCGAATTTTGGTGCCACGCACCAAAGACAATTTAGGCCCTGCCATTGATTTGCTCATTGAAGTTGGTGCTACTGTCACTGAAGTTCCAACGGTTACAGTTGAACAACCGCGCACCCCGCAACAAATGGAACGCGCTGTTCATTCACTTGTTTCAGGACGATTCGCATGGATTATTTTCACAAGCCATAACTCAGTTCGAGCAGTGTGGGAGCGATGCGTTGAGTACGGTCTTGACGCACGTGCCTTTGCTGGTTTGAAAATTGCAGCCACTGGCGAGGGCACAGTAAACGAACTGATGAAATATGGCATCAAAGCAGATTTGGAAATCGAAGAAGATCTACCAACGAGTGCGATTCTTGAGGTGTTTCCTGAATTTGATGAAATTCTCGATCCGCTCAATCGCATCTTTATTCCTCGTGCTGATATCGCAACTGAGAGTTTGTCCGCAGGCCTTGTCGAACTTGGTTGGGAAGTTGAAGATGTCACTGCCTACAGAACAGTGCGCGCAGCCCCTCCTGCTGCCGATATTCGCGATGCAATTAAGACCGGCGGCTATGACGCTGTGCTCTTCACATCAGCATCGACTGTGAGAAACCTTGTTGGAATTGCAGGAAAACCACATCCTGGAACAGTGATTGCGTGCATTGGACCACAAACTGCCAAGACCTGTGAAGAACATGGACTTCGAGTTGATGTCCTAGCAGCAGAACCACAAGTAGAAGTATTAGTTGATGCACTGATTGTTCATGGTGCAGCTCTTCGCGATACAGCCCTTGAACAAGGGGAGTTCACATGGCGACCAAGCCGAAGGCGTAATACGGTTAGGCGTAAGGTCACCTAAAAGGAGTTTCGATGGTTATGCGCACCGTGGTGCATGTAATGCGTCATGGCGAGGTTTTTAATCCATCCAAGATTCTCTATGGACGACTTCCTGGATTTTTTCTCTCCCCACTTGGCGAAGAGATGGCTGAAGTCGTTGCCGAAAGTCTCAAAACTCGTGACATTACCTATCTTGGATCAAGCCCACTTGAACGAGCACAACAAACCGCAAAACCACTCTCAGAGAAACTGAAACTTGAAATCGTGCTTGATCGAAATCTGATCGAGGCTGAGAATGTTTTTGAAGGACAAAGAGTTGCAGTTGGCGATGGTGCGCTTCGCAAACCTGCAGCCTGGCGTCATCTCTATAACCCTTTCAAACCATCCTGGGGTGAGCCGTATGTGCTGCTCGCTGCTCGAATGAAGACAGCCATTGAAACTGCGCGGCAAAAAGCAGAAGGACACGAAGCAGTGCTTGTCTCTCACCAATTACCAATCTGGATTGCCCGGCTTGAAGCCGAGAAAAAACGTTTTGTCCACGATCCAAGAAAGCGTGAATGTAATCTGGCATCACTTACAAGTTTCGTGTTTGAAGACGAAAAACTCATTGACATCAACTACAGCGAACCTGCAGCCCATCTACTTGCGCGTTCCCATCGTGGTGTTGGAGCATGAAGCGCTTTCTTCCTCTTCTCGTTTTGCTCACACTGCTTTCAAGTTGCGCGGCAAACATCACAAACTCAGATGGACTTGGCTTTGTAGCAAGTGATGGTTCAGCAGTTGTGCTGGATATTGAAAATCGTCAAGAAGCAACTGATCTCACTGCCAGGTTGCTTGATGAAAGTGGTTCATGGAGACTTCGAGCCAATCAAGGCACAGTACTTTTTTTGAATACGTGGGGACCGTGGTGTGCTCCATGCAGGAAGGAAATTCCAGAGCTTCAAAAAATCTTCGAAGAACTTGGAAGCGGATTTGAAGTCGTAGGTTTTGCAACGAGAACAACGAAAAGTCAGGCTGAAGCCTTCTTAGCAAATAAAGACATCACCTATACCCAGGTGCAGGATTTTTCTTCAAGTGTGATTGCCCGACTCGATGGGATTCCATCTTCAACGATTCCAAGCACAATATTCATCGATAAAGAAAACCGTATCGCAGGTTGGGCACTTGGAGCAGCCGACCCAACATTGTTGAAGACCATTGCGAAAAGTTTGTTGGAGGAATAGTGGTAGGCGAAACTATTCTCACAGGCTCCTTGCTCCTAGCAATACCACTTGCCATTGCTGCCGGGTTTCTATCTTTCGCAAGCCCTTGTGTTTTGCCGTTAGTTCCAGGGTATCTCTCGTACATATCTGGTCTATCTCACGCCGAACTGATGAATACTGAGCGTTCGATTGCTCAAAAATCAAAACTCATCATGGGAACACTTGGTTTTATTGCAGGTTTCACATTTCTCTTTGTTTCCTACGGATTAGCTTTTGGTCAACTTGGAAGTTGGTTCTTGAGAAATGAACGTGTAGTCACCATCATTCTTGGAATATTGGTGACGATCTTGGGTGCCGCCTTCATGGGTTGGATCAAGGCATTTGAAGTTGATCTTCGGCCACGTTGGAATTTGAAATCTGGTGTGTGGACAGCGCCACTACTTGGAATTTTGTTTGGGCTTGGCTGGGCTCCTTGTGTGGGGCCAACGTTGGCTGCGGTGCAAACACTTGCATTTACAGAAGGAAATGCACTTCGAGGAGCACTGCTGTCCCTCTTTTACTGTCTTGGACTCGGTATTCCTTTTCTTGTGATTGCTTTCGCATTCAAGCGAAGCCTTCAAGTAACAAAGTTTCTCCGCGCTCACACCAAAACAATCACTCGAATCGGTGGCATCATGATGTTCCTTATCGGCATCGCCCTGGTTACGGGACTTTGGAGTGAAGTAACTGCCTGGCTTCGAATCTGGGGCAGTGAATTCGGAGTCTTACTATGAGTGAAAGCACTCAGAACATTCGCCCTGATGTCACTGAAGTTCCGATTGGTCCTCTTGGTTGGTTACGTTGGTTTTGGCGCCAGCTGACGACAATGAGAGTAGCACTGCAGTTACTTTTCTTACTTGGCGTTGCAAGTATTCCAGGCTCAGTCTTTCCCCAGCGCACACAATCGCAAATCAAAGTACGGGAATATCTAAGTGAAAACCCAGACATTGGTCCATGGCTTGATCGACTTGGAATGTTCGATGTGTACGGATCGATGTGGTTCACTGCCATCTATGTCCTACTCATGGTTTCCCTCATCGGATGCATCATCCCACGGACCAAAGTTCATTCTAAGGCACTCTTTAACCCGCCACCTGCTTCACCGAAAAATCTCAACAAGTTTTCCAACTACAACACCTTCAATGTCAAAGCACTTGACCTCAAAATTATCGAAAGTGTTTTGAGAAGCGAGAAATACAAAGTTCGGCTGGAACATGATCATGTTGCTGGAGAAAAGGGGTATCTTC